>JAOZMR010000043.1 GCA_029934215.1 Pontiellaceae bacterium
AGCGACGGCTTGCGGATCGACGATTCGGTCAACAAATCAACCGTTGTGTGAAACGTATCTTCCAGATCGTGAAGCAATCCGAAAAGCTGACGGGCACGTCCAAATCCAGACGTTTTTTAAAGAAGGGGCGAAAGAGAAGATGATCGCAATCTCAATATGGCGAATCGCTCGGCTTGCATTCACTCGATTTCCCATTCCCAGCTTCCGAGCAATCTAACGGCACGCACTAATAAGGCATGATCACGGTTACTGCGGGGTCCCTCCAATCCTCGCCACCTTCATTGTTCCATGTGGAACAAGAGAGAGTATAATGATCGACAAGCGCAAGCAGTGAGAGCGGGATCGCAACCTCAATGCAATCACCACTTGAAACGGAAAGAGTGCCCTCAATCGGGGAATGTTCGCCAGAATCAAAGTCGTCATTGGCACTATACAAACGCGGATGATACCCCAAGCTGTCGCGGAACAATGCGATGGCATAGTTAGCGGCGGTGCCCGGCGCATCCAAATAAATCCATATGTTGGAATATTCTCCAGCAGTACCAGTTCCTGCCCGATCCACTTTCACAAACAGACTGGAAGCCCCTTTTGCCAGCGTAATGCCGGTAATATCCACAGCGGGAGGTATATTCGTCTCCACCGGATCAACAAACTGGGGTTGCTGACCATTCCAATCCTCCGCATTTCCATCCACCTGAATTTCCATCTTCTGGACAGCGTTGGCGTTCGTATTCACACGATCCACCTCCACGTAATAGTAGCCCCGATCCTGACCAGCATTAGCGGCATCAACATACGAACTTTGCGGAGCCGTCAGCTTGGAAGCAATCCGCTCAAAACCGGTCGTCAGGTTGGTGCTCCTGTAGACCGCATATTCGCGATTGGCAACCGGAGCCCACTCCACCCGGAATCCGGCGCCGGATGTGTTGGCATCCGCCGAAATAATAAAGCGCGAGGCAGCGTTGGTTGGATTAGTTCCAGCACGGAATTCATCCAGATTGCTGATGCCATCGCCGTCCGCATCTGCATCGGCAACACCATTGGTCAGACCGCCAAAATACCGCAGCTCCCACTCATTGGAAATATGATCCTGATCCTCATCCCATGCCCGAGCGATAACATTCACGTCATAGAAATGACAAGCGAACTTATAGACATCAATCTCAATACCGTCGGCATTCTCGCCCTGATGACCATTCTCATCCCAGATCTCGATTTGCTCCGTCCCTTCTTCAATATCAACCGGTCCATAGGTACGGGAAGAAGGCAAGGTGCCGAGAAAAGTGCAATAATCATAACAATTTACTGAATTTTTCCACTCGATTATGGCACGGATTGCATTGGTATCAAAGCTGGCATCCCATTCCAGCATGATGCCGTTGGTCGCAAACATCCACCCTTCGGGAGCTGGCAAGATAGGCGAAATTAACGCAGGACAAGTCGTCACATCCGGAATAGGCGTGATGCCATCCGCCAAAGCAAAAGGAATAATCGTGATGCCGGCCGAACCATTTGTAAACGTAACCGTAACCTCCCAGTCACCGTCCACATCGTGAAGGGTGCCAGAAGCGGAAACAGCATTCTCATATTCCCATTCATCCCAATCTTTTTCGCAATCAAACGAACCGAACGGAGCAACAACCGACACACTTGCAATCGAATGGTGATCCGTCGCGTCAAGTCCAAACTCCACCTTATACGTTCCCTGCTCCAGAAAATACCCGGCACTAATCCAGATTTCGTCAACATAATTGCTCAGAGCCACGTCCTCCCGCACAAAAGAAGACGTCGTTTCCGACAGCGTCACACCGTTATCGGCATGATGTAGAGTCCATTTCGACGCATCCATCGAGTTGTCATCAAAATTATCTCCGCCGGAAAAGTTAGCCAGCGCCGACCCACCAGCCGCCAAAAGAACGACCAGAGCAATACTTATTTTCTTATTCATCTTTTCATATCTCCATTTTCACGACTTACCGGCGAAACGTTTGCCGTTTAAAACAATATCCGCACCGTTTTCTGCGTTCTTTTGCGATAAAACGGAGCCTGCAAACAGGGCGAATCCGACCCTGATAGATCCAACACTTAAACATTGAGCTTTTCATCAACAGTCTTTTTTCTATTTAATTTGCCAATACAGATTATGTGTTGGCGTTACGTTGGTCAACAACAAACGCAATCATGGTGCGTGTTTAGCAACCTTATTGATTGTACGAGGAATAGTGGATTGTCGGAATATTGGACTGTTGTAAAAACTAAAGTCACACCCTGCTACATCGATCGATGCTCTGGTGAGTAAGTTTTTTGGGGGATCCAGCCCTCATACAAAACGCCAGTATTCGAGTTTTGTCTCGCAAGTTGAATGTTACCACTTTCACAACAAATGACGCACGCAATGAATGGATGTTTGAAAAAACGGAAAGAGGTTTAACCGCGAAGGAACGCAGAGAACGCAAAGAATAAAGGTGTTGAATCCGTCTTTTTTTTTGCGTTCTCTGCGTTCTCTCGCGGTTAATAAATCTCCATGTGTTTGTAGCTTTCAGGTCGAACTGGCGTCATTCAACTTGCGAGGCAAATCTCTGAAATGGGCGTTTTGTATGAGGGCTGATCCTCATGTGCCCGCGATGCGGACGGGTGGTTAATTCATGTCGAAATCTAGCACTCGCGTTCCACATTCTGCAAGGGTTTTCCAATGCTTGGAAACCTTCGATTCTCCGCAGAGCAGGCAAGAAAGCCTATTCCACATGTGGGGCAGGCTTTCCAGCCTGCCCCGTTCCAATGGTTGGAAGCCTACTCCAACTCGACCTTGATTTTGTAGTAGTCGCACGGACTTGGGTTCGAATTGGTGTAGCTCCCCTGCGTCCAAGGGAGGTTCGTTTCCAAGGGTTGGAAGTTTTCTAGAAGATTCGTTGTCCACCAGATGGAATAGACGCGCCCTGAGATTGCGCTCCAGTACAGGGCGTTATCTGGAAGGGGATTCAACATCAAGCGACTGGTCGCGTTGGTTGGGTTCAGCCCTGCAATATAGGCCTGCAGCACGGTGTTGATTCCGTTCGAGCAGATCGCGGATGAATTGGCATTGGTCGAGCCGCCATAGTACAGAGTTTCCCAGTCGTTGGGTATGCCGTCGGCATCCAGGTCGTCCACTGCCGAAGCGAGAACGTTGAATGGAGGCGTACTGCCCGTGTGCCCGAGTCCATCGTCTGCGCGTAATACCATGTTGGAAGCGGCCTCAAGCACGGTCACTGTGCCCGACCAGACGCCACTCACAAAGGCACCGGTATTGGTTGGGGAGATTGGAACTGGCTCACCAGCCAAAAACCCCAAGGTAATATTTGGAATATTATAGCTTGTGTCTGGAGAGGGACTCGAAGAACCCGTCCAGTCCAGGGGATCGCCATAGTCGCTATCCGTTTGATAGTACAACGAGCGGGACACTCCTGTGTCGGTCGATTCACAAGAGCCATCGCTTGAATAACTCGTATTGTTGAAGCTGAGATCGACCATCAGGTTATTCGTGCCGTTATATTCGAAAGGTGTGTCGAACCCGAACGTCATCCATCCGGTCGAAGACACGGTAGTCGTGCTTTGATGGACAACGACCCAATCGCTTTCCCACTCTGGAGATCCGGAATAGCTGTCGAGCGCGGTATGCCGCATTCGAATCGTCCAATCTTCCATCGATTGCCCTGGAGCGGAAATCACATTCAATGCCAACGATGTAATGCTGCCTGAGCCGCCTATCTCGCTATCGAGATAAATCACCTGAGTTCGGGCATCATGGTAGTAGGTTGCCATTGGGTAGTCCCAGTCCGCCGTACCGTCGCCAAGCTGTATAAGTGCCTCTTGAATTGCTATGCTAACTGAGCCTTCAAACGACGTCAGCACATGGTAGATGGCTCCGGCGCATTCAATTCGTGGTCTTCTTCCCATAAATCAATGACTACAAAAACGAAATACAGCTCAAGCCAGTTTTTATGAATCTATGCACTGGTACCGGCCACTGCCGTCCAAATCCTAATTATAACACTGCTATTTCCACCCGATAAACCTGACTTACTCAGCTAACTGAACATTCACCTTATACATGCCACTCCCTTCTGCGGAATGAATGGTATCGGTATAGCTATTTTGTGGGAAGAGCAGCCCCGTGACCAATGGATCAAATCCTGTAATGAGATTGGTCGACCAGAAAACCCCATACACGCGCCCGGCTACGGCGGGCCAGCTCAGCACATAGCCCGATGGAACCGGACCGTTTTCTTTGACCTCAAACACGGCATCCACATCGGTCGGATCCATTCCGGAAATATATTCCTCCAGATTCGACTGCCCATCGCCGTCAAAATCATCGCCCGGGTTAACTTGGTTCACATCGGTAAAGAGGCCACCACTGGCATCCACGATCTGCTGCTCCCAGTCATCCGGCATGAGATCCACATCGCGATCCGAGGGAAAACTCGTCACTACGACCGATAGCGTTACTGAATAAGCATAGTAACCACCAAGAGCATCATAATTCAGCTGGTCGATCAGGGTCAACGAGGTTGCTCCATTTTTGAGCGGCTCAATCGAAACTGCTCCCGACGCATTGCTGACCACCTGCGCAATCGTTTCGTCTGCAACGCTCCATATATAACCAGGCGCCACAGCCTGAAGCATTGTAAATGGAGTTGCACTGAACGGATCCGCTCCGTCTAACGTGATGGTTTCAATACCCTCCGGATAAAAGATACTCCGATTCACCATCACACTCGGCGTGGCATCCGAGAACCCGTCACAATTAAAAAAGACGTTTAACGAAGAATTAGTCCCTGTATAATTATTATTGGCAACCGATATATTTAGCCACTGTACGTTGTCGCCTCGTGTCGGGCTCAGATACTGCAACCAATAAAAACTGTTGGCATCATTGACCATACGACGCTGAATCTCAGAGAAGACATCGTCTAAATCATCAATGGTTTCGGCATTATAATAGTTGTTCGTATTCCCAAGCTGCAACATCTTCGCCTCATCAACGTTAGTCCCAAGACCTACCGCAAACAACTGCTTGTCGCCCCGGGCAGCCAGCACCTCTGACAACGTATGTTGATTGGCTGTATCGTCTCCATCCGTCAGCACCACCAACGAACTACGGCGAACACTGTATCGATTAAACACATCATCCATGCGCGTCAACCCCTCAAGAATGGCCCCATACAAATCGGTCGACGGTGAAATCGGGACAATCGAATCGATGGCTGTGTAGAGTGCCTCTTTATCCGCCGTATAATCCTGTAACAACGTGATCGGACCCGAAAAGCTATAAAGCGCAAACACTTGATTTTCTACGGCATTGCTCACAATCATTTTCGCCGAAGCCTTAATGTTCGGCAAATTCGAAGCCACACTGAAGCTATTATCCAGCATCAACACCGTTTGCATCTGCGCATCGGAAATTCCCTGCATCTTACTCACCTGCAAGGATGATTCCGACGTAGAGATTGGGCTGTCATTTTCTTCTACCGTGAAAAAGTCCGGCGCTTCCACGAGAGCAGAAGGAATATCAACCCCCTCTCCTGCCTCATCCGTTAAACGGAACCAAACCGTCACAAAACTGGGTGCATTCGTAAAGTAATTAGACGGCCTCGCAAAGCGAACCCCCGGCATCTCAAACTGATACTGCGCCGTGAGCGTGATATCGCTCGAAACGCTGGCATAGCTACCATCCCACCCCGTAAACGACCAATGCGTATCAGGATCAATCGTCGGTGCCGCCGCATTTCCACCCGGAACCACATATTGAACCGCTGTTCCTGAAGAGATGGCGCCATGCTCCCCTGCATCAAACGTCACTAGCCGTTTTTCCACATATTGCGCAGTTACCGTTATGTTAGAAGTCACACTATCAAACGCTCGATCCCACCCCGCAAAGTGCCAATAATCTTCGGCAGCAATGGATGGAGCCACCGCTGATGCTCCCTGAAAAACTTCTTGTGATAAATGGCCGGAGACAATAGACCCATGCGCCCCCGTATTAAAGTTAACAATAAATTTAAATGCCGGACGCACTTCGCAACTGTAACCATTCCACGTCGGGGTAGTGAAGCCCGTCATGCCCGCATAAAAATATATGGTGAAACCACTCCCTGCAGACTTAAATGCCAAAGGATCAAACGTGTCTGGAGCATTCCCCTCAAACGTCACGTACTGCAGACTATTGCACTCGTAAAAGGCACCATCGCCAATGTTGGTCACGCTATTTCCAACCGTCACGTTCATCAAACCCGTACAGCTGTGGAATGCTGCTCTTTCAATGCTTGTCACGCTATCGGGTATCATTACGCTCGTCAGGCCGCTACACCCCAGAAAAGCTTGCTCCCCGATAGAGGTAAGGCCATCGTGAATTGTCAAATTCGAGAGACCAGTGCATCCGTTAAAGGCATTATCTCCGATACTGATCACATTATCGGGGATCGTCATGCTCGTAAGGCCGTTGCAATCCTTGAACGCGGAAGCGTCGATGGTCTTCACTCCGGCAGGGATCGTCACACTCGTCAAACCGGTGCAACGATAGAAGGCGTACACGCCAATGTTGGTCACGCTATTTCCAATCATCACGCTCATCAAGCCCGTACAGCTGTTGAACGCTGCTCTTTCAATGCTTGTCACCCGATCAGGGATCGTCACGCTTATAAGGCCGCTACAACCTAAAAAGGCACTTTCTCCTAAATGAATCAGACTCTCAGGGAGTGTAACGCTCGTAAGTCCAGTGCAGTTATAAAAAACTTCTTTGCCGATATGAGTCACACTATTACCGATCACCAAGCTCGTTAGGTCGCAACTTTTAAAAGCATCATCGCCGATGTTGGTTACACTGTCAGGAATCATCACGTTCGTAAGATCACAAAAAGCGAAGGCAGAATCGCCGATATTGGTTACGCTGCTTCCTATCTGAACGCTCGCCAGTTCGTCACACCCGTCAAAGGCACCATCGCCAATATTGTTCACGCTGTCGGGAATCGTCACGTTCGTGATATCACAATGTTTGAACGCACCATCGCCGATGTTTAGCACACTATTCCCAATGATTACATTCGTTAGCCCGCTGCAACCCAAAAAGGCATCATCGCCGATGTTGGTCACGCTATCGGGAATCGTCATGCTTGTCAGTCCGTTGCACAAGGAAAACGCGTTACGGCCAATATCGATCACACGGTTAGGTATCGTCCCGATCGTTAGACCACTGTAGTAGAATGCGTAATCACCGATACTGGTCACGCTTGCTGGTATACTATAAGATCCGATCTTTGCAGCAGGACTCTGGATCAAAGTCGTTTTGTTTTTATTAAACAGGGTGCCACTGTCAGCACAATAGGTTGCATTATTCGCATCCACATTAATAGCTGTAAGGTTACGGCAGTTGTTAAAGGGTGCATAGCCGATGTGTGTAACGCTAGCAGGGATCACCACGCTTGATAGGTTACAAGAGCGGAATGCAAAATTGCCGATGTGTGTAACGCTAGCAGGAATCACCACGCTTGATAGGTTACAAGAGCTGAATGCAAAATTGCCGATGTGTGTAACGCTAGCAGGGATCACCACGCTCGTCAGGGCTATGCACCCAGTGAAACTTGCATCGCCGATGGTTTTTAAGCTACTTCCAAACGATACACTTGTTAGCTTATAACACTCAAGAAATGCTCTATAGCCTATGTTGGTCACGCTATTTCCAACCGTCACGCTTGTCAGGTTAAAACTACTTCTGAATGCACTTTCCCCGATGGTGGTCACGTTGTTTCCGGTGATTATACTTGTAAGAAATCTCCCCTGAAAGGAGTAAGCTCCAATAGCGGTGACAGGATACCCCTCTATTGTATTAGGGATCGTCAAGCTTCCTGATGCACTAGGATCACATGATGTGATCGTGACCTCATTAGTGCTAATCTCATAGGTCAAAGGCCCCAAAGTCCCTGCAAACGCCGGTAACACCATCATCGAACAAAGCAACAATGTACTCGCGACCCATCGGTTTCTCTTCCTATTCATAACGTCTCCAATCTCATTTCAATTAAACTCCAGACAGTACTGTTTAGAACAGGGGTCGGTCCGCCTAACTCGTCATTTGCCTGAAAAAGGGGCAGCCGATGGAATTTTTGAGCGGGGATTATTTTTTCGACCACCGCCGAGGCTTTGGCATTGACGGTAAAGTCTGGGGTGAATTTTACAGGGCGCAATTCGTTCGGTGTCCGTCCATCGTACCGTTTTTCGCTCACGTTAATAAACTCATCAAGGTTGATGCCGTTATCGATTTGGCTAAAAGGATTCTTTCTCATAAGTCCGCCGATTATCTCCACGCTTCCGTTGAATGCAATTTCCAACGTTTGGAAAAGTACCGCAGGCGTCCCGCCTGTCCCGTTCCAAAGCTTGGAACCGATTCTCCGCAGAGCAGGCTGGAAAGCCTGCTCCACATGTGGGGCAGGTTGAAAACTCACGATCCTTCGGAGCTTTCCAGCCTGCCCCGTTCCAATGGTTGGAAGCCTACTCAAGCTCGACCTTGATTTTGTAGTAGTCGCACGGACTTGGGTTCGGATTGGTGTATGCACCTTGCGGCCAAAGAAGGTTCGTTTCCAAAGCTTGGAAGTTTTCCAGTAGGTTGGTTGTCCACCAGATGGAATAGACGCGCCCGGAGATTGCGCTCCAGTGCAGAGCATTTCCTGAAACGGGATTCAAGATCAAGCGACTGGTCGCGTTGGTTGGGTTCAGCCCTGCAATATAGGCCTGCAGCACGGTGTTGATTCCGTTCGAGCAGATCGCGGATGAATTGGCATTGGTCGAGCCGCCATAGTACAGAGTTTCCCAGTCGTTGGGTATGCCGTCGGCATCCAGGTCGTCCACTGCCGAAGCGAGAACGTTGAATGGAGGCGTACTGCCCGTGTGCCCGAGTCCATCGTCTGCGCGTAATACCATGTTGGAAGCGGCCTCAAGCACGGTCACTGTGCCCGACCAGACGCCACTCACAAAGGCACCGGTATTGGTTGGGGAGATTGGAACTGGCTCACCAGCCAAAAACCCCAAGGTAATATTTGGAATATTATAGCTTGTGTCTGGAGAGGGACTCGAAGAACCCGTCCAGTCCAGGGGATCGCCATAGTCGCTATCCGTTTGATAGTACAACGAGCGGGACACTCCTGTGTCGGTCGATTCACAAGAGCCATCGCTTGAATAACTCGTATTGTTGAAGCTGAGATCGACCATCAGGTTATTCGTGCCGTTATATTCGAAAGGTGTGTCGAACCCGAACGTCATCCATCCGGTCGAAGACACGGTAGTCGTGCTTTGATGGACAACGACCCAATCGCTTTCCCACTCTGGAGATCCGGAATAGCTGTCGAGCGCGGTATGCCGCATTCGAATCGTCCAATCTTCCATCGATTGCCCTGGAGCGGAAATCACATTCAATGCCAACGATGTAATGCTGCCTGAGCCGCCTATCTCGCTATCGAGATAAATCACCTGAGTTCGGGCATCATGGTAGTAGGTTGCCATTGGGTAGTCCCAGTCCGCCGTACCGTCGCCAAGCTGTATAAGTGCCTCTTGAATTGCTATGCTAACTGAGCCTTCAAACGACGTCAGCACATTGGTTGCCTGATCCATAGCAGAGAGTTGAGCCTGAAAAGGAACCCCCATATAAACATCATGTAAGACGCCCCATCTGAAATGGTTTAAAATTGGAGTAAATATAGTTGGATCGGTACTGTTCTGAACTTCCTCAAAGTCAGTTAGGCCATCTCCATCGCTATCTATATTGCGAGGATTTGTGCCAATGACCCACTCATTCGTATTCTTCAGCCCATCATTGTCAGCATCATCTGAAAAAACAGCCTCAATGGATTTAGACAGGGAGTCCATTTGTACGATCGCGTTTGTTTGATTGTAATCTGTTGTCGCGGCATCTCGCCACCCCATAAACAACCACCCATCAGCGGTAACCTGCTCCACCGAGCAGGTCACCGTCGACTGCCAGCAATAGGTCTGACTTCCTGCTGGCGGGGTCGGAGAACCATGATCAGCGATTACATTCAGCGTATAATCACGCGTGTCTACGGCATGGGTTCCGGAAAGCTCCCTGGAATTGACCGCCAGCGTGAAAACAAGTTGTTCAGAAAAGTTTAAGTTCCAATCGGCTCCACAATCCCAAACGATCCCTTTCCCCACTCCCCCCAAAACTCCTGACCCGATGTTACCCGTCAAACTACTTGAGCTGAGCACGGTTAAATCATTCTTAATCACGAGAGAAACAGTCACTGCATTCGCGTCTGAAGTTACAAGCTCATAAGAAATATCAACTAATTTGGAGCCCGGTCGTTGCGTTATCATCATATTCTCCAGCGCAAGCTCTCGCTGAGCAAAGAAACACGTCGCCTCCATAGATCCATCCAGAAAGATAATTTGATTCGTTAACGTATTACTAATATTCCCCTCCCACGTATCGAAATACCGATAATCATCAGCAATCGCCTCAATCAAGATTTCCTGACCCTGCGCACCTTGAATGGTGTAAGGAAAAGCCTCCACCAGCTGGCCATCCACGAGAATGTTTCCACCAGCTCCCCCCGAATGAAGGGTTAAGCTCGGAGGCGGAATGTTGGTTGTAATGATTTGTTGAGTTTCACCAGCCCCTACCTGAGTGATGACACCTGTCTCCAGATCCTCCACCTCAACAACCCCGGTGATGACCGAGCAAGTGGTCGCGGCAGTTCCTGCGGCTTCATTATATTCAATATCAAACTCGGTGCCTCGTACGCCCGACCATCCATTTCTCGTTCTTATTCTCATTTTAACGCTAGTATCGCCCTCAATTTTTGGGACAGAACCGCGAAACATTCCATACAGCAAATTAACCACCGAAGACTCGCCTTCTTTAAAGAACTGAAGCTGAACGTTAGACTTTGCGCCAAGCACAACTGAATTGGTATTGATATAGACAATCTTCACGTAACTACTGGCCTCAGTTTTAATGAAATCCTTCTCAAACAACGGATCGTTAAGCGCCAATGGAACAAATTTTCCATTTCGAAAAGCTCTCACGGTACCGCTAATCTCTTTAACAAACGCAATCGCACCGCAATTATTACTCCCTGGGTCCGCCTCAATGATCCTAAACCCATCAAACACTTCAGTATAGCCAGAGGAGCCCGGAGGACAGATAACGAAACATTCAGCAGGAATGCCGCTAAAAACCGTCGGATCGATTGAAGGTGCCTCATTACCCCAAAACATCATACCCCGAAGAGAGTTGCAGTTGTAAAAAGCATATTCCCCAATATGGGTGACAGTTTCTGGGATTTGGATACACTCAAGGTTATAGCAGAAACCAAATGCCCAGTCATCAATGGAGGTTATTCCATTCATTAACACCGCATGTTCAAGCGAGCTGCACCCATAAAACGCGAAGCTTGGAATATTTGTCATACCCAAGCCAAAGTTAACGCTCGTAAGACTGCTGCAAGCATCGAAGGCACGATCGCCGAGGGAAGTCACACTATCGGGGATCGTGATGCTCGTAAGACTGCTGCAACTATCGAAGGCATGATCGCCGATGGAAGTCACACTGTTACCGATCACTACGTTCGTGAGACTGCTGCATTGCCAGAAGGCATGATCGCCGAGGGAAGTCACACTGTCGGGGATCGTGATGCTCGTAAGATTGCTACAAATATAGAAGGCCGAAAGGCCGATGGAAGTCACACTGTTACCGACCACTACGTTCGTGAGACTGCTGCATTGCAAGAAGGCCGCATCGCCGAGGGAAGTCACACTATCGGGGATCACCACGCTCGTAAGATTGCTGCAAATAGAGAAGGCCGAAATGCCGATGGAAGTCACACTGTTACCGACCACTACGTTCGTGAGACTGCTGCACCACCCGAACGCAGCGCGTCCAAGAGAAGTCACGCTATCGGGGATCACCACGCTCGTAAGACTGCTGCAACTATCGAAGGCATGATCGCCGATGGAAGTCACACTGTTACCGATCACTACGTTCGTGAGACTGCTGCATTGCCAGAAGGCATAATCGCCGATGGAAGTCACACTGTTCCCAATCACCACGCTTATCAGGCCGCTGCAACGATAACAAGCTTGATCGCCGAGGGAAGTCACACTGTCGGGGATCGTGATGCTCGTCAGGTCGCTGCAATCTTCGAAGGCCGAATCGCCGATGGCAGTCACGCTGTCGGGGATCGTGATGCTCGTAAGACTGCTGCAATTATAGAAGGCCCACTGCCCAATGGAGGTGACAGGTTTTCCGTTGATGCTAGACGGAACCCAGACATCTCCGGTGACAGATCCTCCGCTCTCAGAATAAAGACCAGTGATCTCGATGGTGGCACCATGGTCGGTGTAGAACCAGCCCACACTCGCCTGTACAGACATGAACCAACCGAGGAGCAGAAGCCAGAGACTGGTGACGAGAGATGCTTTTTTCATCATAGACTATTCCTTTTTTCACGATTCATAAATTTCCACCTTAAAGAAGGCCTGGTTTTTTTTGAGCGGGGATTATTTTTTCGACCACCGCCGAGGCTTTGGCATTGACGGTAAAGTCTGGGGTGAATTTTACAGGGCGCAATTCGTTCGGTGTCCGTCCATCGTACCGTTTTTCGCTCACGTTAATAAACTCATCAAGGTTGATGCCGTTATCGATTTGGCTAAAAGGATTCTTTCTCATAAGTCCGCCGATTATCTCCACGCTTCCGTTGAATGCAATTTCCAACGTTTGGAAAAGTACCGCAGGCGTCCCGCCTGTCCCGTTCCAAAGCTTGGAACCGATTCTCCGCAGAGCAGGCTGGAAAGCCTGCTCCACATGTGGGGCAGGTTGAAAACTCACGATCCTTCGGAGCTTTCCAGCCTGCCCCGTTCCAATGGTTGGAAGCCTACTCAAGCTCGACCTTGATTTTGTAGTAGTCGCACGGACTTGGGTTCGGATTGGTGTAAGCACCTTGCGGCCAAAGGAGGTTCGTTTCCAAAGCTTGGAAGTTTTCCAGCAGGTTGGTTGTCCACCAAATGGAATAGACGCGTCCGGAGATTGCGCTCCAATGCAGGGCGTTGCCTGAAACGGGATTCAAGATCAAGCGACTGGTCGCGTTGGTTGGATCGAGTCCCGCGATATAGGCTTCTCGGACGGTGTTGACTCCGTTGGAGCAGAATGCCGTTGGATCAAGATCACCTCCAAAACGATTCTCCCAAGCATCGGGGAGTCCGTCGCCGTCTGTATCAGGAGAAGCCGACGATGCTTCGACATCAAACGGATTACTGTCGCCGGAATGTCCGAGTCCATCGTCTGCGCGTAATGTCATGCTGGAAGCGGCCTCAAGCACGGCCACTGTGCCCGACCAGACTCCACTCACAAAGGCACCGGTATTGGTTGGGGAGATTGGAACTGGCTCTCCAGCCAAAACCCCCAAGGTAATATTTGGAATGTAAGAGCTTGTGCCTGGAGAGGGACTCGAAGAACCCGTCCAGTCCAGTGGATCGCCATCTACGCTATCCGTTTGATAGTACAATGAGCGGGGCACTCCTGTGTCGGTCGATTCACAAGAGCCATCGCTTGAATAACTCGTATTGTTGAAGCTGAGATCGACCATCAGGTTATTCGTGCCGTTATATTCGAAAGGTGTGTCGAACCCGAACGTCATCCATCCGGTCGAAGACACGGTAGTCGTGCTTTGATGGACAACGACCCAATCGCTTTCCCACTCTGGAGATCCGGAATAGCTGTCGAGCGCGGTATGCCGCATTCGAATCGTCCAATCTTCCATCGATTGCCCTGGAGCGGAAATCACATTCAATGCCAACGATGTAATGCTGCCTGAGCCGCCTATCTCGCTATCGAGATAAATCACCTGAGTTCGGGCATCATGGTAGTAGGTTGACATTGGATAGTTCCACCCCGCTGTTCCGCTGCCTACGCCGATCTCCGTCTGCCCGGAGCCGCCTGCCATGCCTGACAACTCGGCTGTACCTGAGAAAGAAGAGACAGGATATCCATCAACATCTTTAGCGGAAATAGTTACATTGATCGATGAATTCATCGTTTGCGGCGAACCAATTGCCGACCATTCAAAGTGATCTAGTACGAGTTCGTATATGTCGACAACAACCTCCACATCTAACGGGGAGTTGGATGCTTCCGCTGAAGCAACCGTTATCTGCCCGGTGTAGGACCCAACCGCAAGACTAGCAGTATCATAACTCACCGTGATCGTGTCATACTCGCCCGCACTTGATCCAGTATCAGGAGAACAGGACAACCATGGAACATTGTCAGAGATGGAATAGGTCAGGTTTGAATTTCCCGCATTCCACACATCAAAGGCCCCGTCCGATGGCGAACTGCCCATGGGAATAGATTCTGAAACCGAAGAAACGGACGCAGAGAGATAATAATCGCCAGAAAACTCGTAGGCACCGATATCGACCGTGCCGTAGAGAATGCGGGGGTTGCCGTCGAGATCGGTAGTTCCAACCACAAGAGCATTATCGCCCTCATTCACGCAGGGTGAACTGGCCTGTAGTCGTAGATTTCCATTGGCAGCATCCACAAAGAGTGGATCATCGATCCAGCAGGTGTTCAGCGTGCTGTCGGATACATTTTCGTTGGTCGACGCACTGTTTCCGTAGATGATACAGTTGTTCAGCGTGCTTCGAAAGATCCCGCCGCCGTCATCACTGGCCGAATTGCCCGACAGTGTGCAGTTATTCAGCGTGCCGCTAGCGCTTCCGCCGCCGTCATCGCTGGCAGAATTGTCCGACAACGTACAGTTGTTCAGCGTGCTGCCAGCGCTTCCGCCGCCGTCGAAATGAGCCGAATTGCCCGATAGCGTGCAGTAGTTCAGCGTGCCGCCATAGCTCCCGCCGCCGCCGTCGTCGGCCGAGTTTTCCGATAGCGTGCAGTTGCT
>JAOZMR010000240.1 GCA_029934215.1 Pontiellaceae bacterium
GACTACTACCATGCCAGAGAGCATTTGAATGAGTTGGTTCTCGCGGTTGCTCCCGTGGAGGAAGATCAAGATCCTCTTTTAGAAAAATGGATCAAATGGCTCGATGACGATAAGGTTCTCTGGATTGTAGAGGACATCGGATCTCGATTGCCTCGCAGCGGGAAACGCCGAACGAAAGCAAAGCTGGAACGGGAGTATTTCAGAAAAAATGCCGAGCGGATGAAATATTCAACCTTTAAGGAAAAGGGATATTTCGTTGGGTCGGGAGTTATTGAAGCCGGTTGTAAAACCGTCGTTGGCAAACGGACGAAGCAGTCCGGCATGTTTTGGAGAGTGACTGGTGCGCAAAACATACTTGATATTCGTTGCGCGGTCATTGGGGATACGTTTGACGGTTATTGGGTAGATTGGAACCAAAAAGTCTTGATAGAGCTGGCGGCTTAAGTCATGAGACCCACGTTTTTGATCTGCACCCGTTCCAAGGGTTGGAACCATTTTTTTTAATCGGCATTCGGAAATCCTCAATCGGAAATGCCCTCACTCTTCCTCCAAAGAACCCACCCCGCTTTTTGGGCACCTCCCAAGATGGAATTTGCTTCGCCTGAGCTTTTTTGCGTTCATTGAGTTAGTTCGCACTTTTTTAAGCGACCCACGTGGACGAACAAAATGCTTCTATTATTGATCCATATGAATACGATTTCCTTTTTTACCTGCATTCGCGTATTTTCTCCATGTAAATAATCCGCGTTTTGTTGCATAGTCCTAGAAACGTTCATTCTCTGAATAATCAGGAACTTCTTATGCCGAAAAAATTACGAAAAAAACGGATGCATTATAGCAAAACACAACCGACTAAAACCCTTGTTGCGCGTAGATCATCATTAGTGTTTTTCTCTCTCATTCTAATCGTTGCTTTGCTCTTCGCGGTTGGGCACGGTCTCTCTTATTTCGGCTCGTTTCTCTTTTCTAACAACCCTTCCTTCACTCTTAGAACCTTCGAAATCTCTACGGATGGACGCCTTCCTGTTCCAGAGCTTAAGCGATGGGCGGGCATTGGGTTTGAAACCAATCTGTTTGCTATCGATTTTAAGGAGGTTCGCCAAAACCTCCTGTCTCAACCCCAAATTGAATCGGTTTCAATTCGCAGAAACCTCCCGTCAACTCTCCAGATTCAAGTTAAGGAAAGAGATGCTGTTGCGCAGATCCGCTTCCGCCGAAGCGGTTTCCTGTATTTTCTGGATCGTCACGGAATCGCGATGCGCCCACCCCCTGCCTGTCAATCCGACCAGCGTATTCTTCCGCTCATTGTAGGCATTAAGGCGAAGGAGCCTCGCTTGGGTGAACAAATCCCAGACCTGGGCGTATTATTTGTGTTGGAGCTTCTTTCTCTGACAGATACCCTCGGGCTCAGTTCACAGATTCGATTCGAGAAATTTAATTTAAGCTACTCGGACTTTATCCGTGTGAGTCTTAACGACGGCATCTCTGCGAGTTTTCCGCGACATTCGGCTCGCGAAAAACTAATTCGGCTCGTCCGCGTTCTTCAGATCGCAGAAGAACAGGGGCGCCATGTAAAAATTGTTGATCTCACACCAGATGGACGTAACGTCCCGACCATCTACAAATAAGGAGTTTTCGCGTATGGCATCATCGTTCATTACAGCTCTAGAAATCGGTACCACAAGCATCAAGGTGTTGATGGGAGACGTACGTGAAAACGGGGAATTGATGGTGCTTGCCACGGGGGAATGCGACTCGCGCGGCGTGCGAAAAGGAGAAATCATCGATTTTGAGCTCGCCCTTAACGCGGTTCGGCAAACCCTAAAAACCGCCGAAACAAACGCAAAAAGTCTTATTGGCGAACGGGTTGTTTTAACTGCGTCCGGCGGGCGCGCCGAAAGCAAGCTCCACCGCGCTGGAATTCCCGTGCTCAATGAGTACGAGGAAGCTGGTGGCGAAATCTCACAAGAAGATGTGGAACACGTCATTGATGTCGCTCGGAAAATACCTCTCTCGAACGATCGAATTCGTCTCCACACCCTTCAGCAAAACTTCGAGGTCGATGGACGCGGCGGCATCAGCAACCCCGTTGGACTGCTGGCCGAGGATCTTACCGTCGAGATGCTTCTAATCCACGGGAACCAATCAACCGTCAAGAATTTGACAAAACTCACACAAAACGTCCCGCTCAACTGCTCGGACGCCGCATTTGGAGGTTTCTGCTCTGCACTCGCGATCTTGACGCCCGAGCAGAAACAGGCTGGAGCGGTTGTGATCGATCTGGGCGGAGGAACCACCGATTTCGTGGTCTACAACTCCGGGCTCGTCAAACTCGCAGGGTCTCTAGCCGTCGGGGGCGACCACGTCACGGCAGATATCTCCAGCGGGTTTAGCATCAATAGGCACAAAGCAGAACAGCTTAAAATCGAATCAGGCACCGCACAACTCAACCAAATGGCTGATGAACAAAACATATCCATTCCGTCAGAAGGCGGACTCGACAGCCGCGTCATCCGCTCATCCGCGTTGCACACCATCATCAATGCACGCATGGAAGAAACGTTCCGTTTGATTGCCAATCAGATAGAAGAACACGGCCTTTCAGGGGTTCTCAGCGCAGGGATCCTTCTCACCGGAGGCGGATCAGCAATGGACGGCGCAGTGGATCTCGCCCGTCAGGTTTTCAACGCGCCCGCACAAATTGGAAAAGCACAGGACTGCTATGGTCTCTCAACGAAGCGCGAAGGAGCACGCTTCGCCAGTGTTTTGGGAGCGATTCGCTACGCAGCCTCCCAAACCCACGAAATACCAAAAAGCAAAATGCCTCGATGGCTTTCCAAAATATGGGGAAGCAAGGAAACACAAATTTAACGACAAAAGAAAACTCAAATTGAACATCACTAAAAAAATTCTAGTTCTAGGGCTCGGCGGTGCCGGCTGCGCCAGCATCGCTCGGATCGCCCAGAATGCGCCAGACGGGATGGATTTCGCTCTTATGGATTGCGATGTCCAAACCCTGGAAAACTGCTCTCAAATCGACAGCCGCATCGCAATTGGCAAAAGCGTCACCGACGGTCTGAGTACTGGCGGCGACATAGATATGGGACGTCGCTGTGCGGAAAACTCTCTCACCCAACTTGAAACACTGCTCAACGGAGTCGACTTCTTATTCGTCGTCGTAGGTCTCGGCGGAGGATTTGGCAGCGGATCGGCTCCAATCATTGCTCGAATGGCTCGCGGTCTTGGTGCCCACACCCTCTTCTTCTCCATTCTCCCCTTCGAGTTCGAAGGCAGCGTTGTGCGCAAAAAAGCACACGACAGCCAGCGCAAACTAAGAACCTATGCCGACGCAATCGTGCAAATGCCAAACAAACGTATTCAGCCAGACGGCGACGCGCTACTCACCGACAGCATGGATCGGAGCGCACAAACCATCGCCGAAGGTGTCGTGGGTCTCTGGCGACTTCTTTCCCACACCGGTCTCTGCAATCTTGACTTCGCCAACCTCCAAACCATGCTTCACTTCTGCGATGCAACCTGCCGCTTCTCCTGCGCAACCGCCGCAGGTGAAGGACGAGCAAACACCCTGATTGATGAACTACGCAATCATCCGCTAGCAAACAAAGGATCCATCTTTGAAAAAGCCCCAGGATTGATCATCGGCATCACTGGCGGCGAAGATCTAACACTAAAAGAAGCACAACAAATCATAGAAAACATCGCACCGGACAACGCAAAATGCTGGATAAAAATGGGAGTCGCAATTGACTCCGACTTTTCTGGACAAATCTCCGTTATGATCCTTGCCGCAGAGGCATGGAAACAACCGTTAGTTGACGACGGATACGGAGGGCTCAAGCCCAAAACAGGCAAAGCGGAACAAGGCGAACTCGTCGGCGTACTCAAGCAAACATCAAGCAAATTCGGCGAATCCGAGCGAACCATTTGGCGCGGCGAAGACCTTGATATTCCAACCTACCTTCGCAAAAAAATCAAATTGCCACGATAGACGCCCATAATGAAAGATGGGGGGCTTCCGCAGAATCTGTGGGTAAAAATTAGCACGCTGAGCATTTTTTTTATTTTTATTATGTTGTTCTTTAAAACGACAAAAAGGAGTGCTCAGTGCGAGTCGAAACCCTACTCAACAAATGTC
>JAOZMR010000241.1 GCA_029934215.1 Pontiellaceae bacterium
TATCGCAACCAAACTGTTGCTTTATGGAATTGTTGAGGGCGATTTGTTTGGCATTACCGATGATACCAAGCTTATCTAATTCTTCGGCTTTGGCTTGGGCGAATGGAATAACTTCTAACCTTGGATCTAGTGAGACTGTGCCTTTGGTTAGGAGTTCAAATGTCCATTTGGTTACCATAACAGCAAATTCAGGACTGCACCATTGAGCTAAATTGATTGAGGCATGTGGTTCAATCCAAGTGCCACGTTTATCATTTTGCCCTGTCTTGGTTATCTGAATAATTAGGTCTGCGGGAATTCCCGCATACCCAGAAAGTACACTGAAAAACTCTTTGGTAGTTTTAAGGCGACGATAATCATTAAGTCGTTTACCAGTAGCTTGGCACATGTCAGTAGCATTCAAGTAGCCATCACTAGAACGCTGGCGGATTCTAGCACCGTGAAAATCACGGCTTATTAATTGAGTGGTCATAAGTGACACCCCATAGTAGTTATAGAATTTTAAGGGAGAACAAAACACTTAGCAGAGTGGCATTCTGTGATTACCACCTTTTCGGGTAGCTTTCCCTAGCTAAGTGTATGGTGAATTATAAAGATGACTTATTTGCTTGTCAAGCTTTTTTTAAGCTTGGCGGAAAAACTTTTGCCCAGACCTGCCAGGTTAAAACAAAACCTGGCAGGTCAAGAGCTGCGTCCAAACTTGATTTTGACCTGGCAGGTTTTCTTCCTGCCAGGTCTGGTTTAGTTGTCGAATTTATTTCATGCACGTTCCACTTGGTAGGCGGTATGGCTCATTATTTTTCATCGGTCTATTTAAGTCCTAATTAAAATGATAAGTAATATATTATTCTATATAAATAGCCGCTTTATAGCAATTAAACCTTTGTGAAAATAGGTATTTATTTCATCAAAAAGTAAAACTGACGCAAAAATTGTTTGACTTAATTTTTATTTGCTGTAAAATAGGTATCCAGTTGAAAGGAAAATTTTGTGAAAAGTCTTGGAATTGAAAACAGTCATTTTCAGGGCAACCAAAGAATTGCCCTCTATATAAGGTAAACTATTAGAAATACCATTTTTTCAAAAAATGGTATTTCTTGACTACTAAGTACAGCAAATAACTGATAACTGATTATTGATTACTGAAAACTTTCCCTTGTTTTAAGTTTAGGTGTGGCAAGGGCAAGTATATTTTAATCACACTTAAACACTTTAACCTGGTAGGAGACATTAAATTATGTCAACTCGATACAAACGTACCAATTGGGTACGACGATTGGAGGACTTTTCCTCCGGTTGTTCAAGTGGTTTTGGACTTGGGCAATGCTTAATAGCGGGCATACTCGCTATCTTTAGTGGGATAAGCCGATTACTACCGGTGACGCGGTGGTTATCTGTTACCCTTTCGCCGGATGTGCCGGTGGTATCAACTACGGGGGCTAGTTCCCTGAAATCTCCTGCGTCTATTTGGCGCGGTGTTGCATTTTTCACTATGTTCACTACGTCTGCTATGGCTGATGTAACTTTCAATGCGGAGCTACAAGCTACTGGCGAGGAACAGACCATGCTGAAACCTGTGTTTACGGAGTTCAGCGATAATTTCCCATACCTTCGTCGTGGTGGTAACTGGAGTAAAAAATGTTCTAATGCTACACGCACTGTTTGTTTACCTTCACTTTGTGAGATTGACTATAATCGAGGAGATGGCAGTGGTTTTGGAAAAGTAATTAGTTCTGCATTTGGAATTGAAGGTAGTCGTTACAATCTGAACAAAGAAACTAAGTGCCTTACTAGTTATGCGAAAATATGCAATGACAGACACTTCGGTGGTGGTGGTAAGTATGATGGACACCATGTTATTTATGGAAAATGTCCTACTACCCAATCATGGTCATCAACTCAATTGAAAGAAAATCTTTCATTCCGGGCAAGTGATGGCTTTAAATGGTTAGCAAACTATGAAGGTCAAATTGGTACTTCGGATGGTATTCCTACTACTGTTACAAATCTTCAGTATAGCGCGAAAATTATCCCCGGTTCTAAACAACCTCCAAATGCAGCCATTTCGGTGGGAATGTTCAATGGACATCCCAATGCTACAGCAAAAAATGGTTCACAATTTTGGGCTATAGATTCTTCAGCCAACAGTGACAAGTTAGTATTACATGCTACTGGTCCCTCACTTATTTGTCAAGGTACAGAGTTTGAGGTAACAGTCAAAGCAGAAAATACGGTTGCTGTTGATGGTGCTGAGATCTATATCAAGTTTGATCCTTCTCAACTACAGGTTAGTAGTATCACAACGAGTAGTAACTTCGATACTGAACTCTTGTCTGACTATGATAACGGCAATGGTTCGATTGAATTTATGGCTTTTGATTCTAAGCTGATAACTGACAGTATTTTTGATATTTTTACTGTTAAGTTCTCTTCCATTGGCACTGATACCAGCACAAATGTAGAATTTGTGAACGGTAGTCAGTTTACTGCTGGATTAGATGCTTTGCCTTCTGTTGCATTAGGCAATCAGCAAATTAATTTTGCTTATTGTTTAAACTACCAAGTTGATCTACAACGTGCTAAACCAAAGGGTAATGCAAGCTGGATTACTGACTTGACTGTTTCTGTTGGTACGCTGACTGATGCAATAGAATATGCAAGCACCACGAATGAGTCTGGTGAAGGTATTTTAATGCTTAACAAACAACTCGGTGCTACTGAATATTTTTGTGTTAAAGATGCTCAAAGTCTTGCAAGTAAAGTAATACCTCCATTCACTAAAATCGGTGATAAAATTAGCCTTAGTGAGAATAATGGGCAAAATTCCCCTTTGTTAGAAGGTGATGTTGCTATAAAAGATAGCAATAATGTACCAGTTGCAGGTTTTGATGGTGTTATCAATCTTGTTGATATTTTGTATCTAAAGGAAAATGAGATCGATCTTGATAAAAGTGGTGATTTTACCGGTGATATGGAATTACTCAAGGACAACTTGAATAAAATACCACTAAATGGTAAGAAAAAACGTGAATCTGCTTGTATAGAAACTGCCACTATCAACGGTTCAATGTTGAGACGAGGTACTAGAGATTCTCGTGGCAATGGTAATGAAGGACTGGAACAATTGCTTGCTGATGCACTTCCAACTAATTTGGTGGAAGGTGAATCTTTTGATGTTACCCTTACTATCAGTGCAACTGATGCTAATCCTGTTGATGGAATCCAAACAAACTTGGAATACGATTCAGACAGTTTGCAGATTAACACCGTTACCCCTACGGAATCGCTTGATGTTCTTTTAAGTGATTTTGATAATTCGCAAGGAGTATTGAATTTGATAGCCGTTGCGTGGAAGACTCCACCGTTAACATCAACTTTTGATTTAGTGACCATAAACTTCACGTTGCTGAAAGAAAGTGGTGAAAAAACTCTCCATTTCAGTAAAGATGAGCGGCAAGAAAGCATGGTATATGCTGGCGGTGAGTTAGTTGATGATTTGGAAGAAATTATATTGCCTCAAGCAGAAACAACTTCTTCTAACAATTTACCAACTGCGGTTTTTGCCATTACTCCAGAAACCGGCGAAGCCCCACTTACCATTGCTTTAGATGGTAGTGCTTCCAGCGATACTGACGGTACGATTGCCAGCCACGTATGGACAGCATCTAATGGACAAACTGCAAATGGGCAAACTGCTGAATTGACATTTAGCGAAGCGGGAGATTATACGATCACCCTTGAAGTGACCGATAATGAGGGAGCAACTGCCCAAGTTCAAAAAGCTATTTCTGTATCTGTACAAGAGGCTCCTAATGAACCACCAACTGCTGCCCTTGCGATTACGCCAGAAACCGGCGAAGCCCCACTTACCATTGCTTTAGATGGTAGTGCTTCCAGCGATACTGACGGTACGATTGCCAGCCACGTATGGACAGCATCTGATGGACAAACTGCAAATGGGCAAAATGCTGAATTGACATTTAGCGAAGCGGGAGATTACACGATCACCCTTAAAGTGACCGATAACGATGGTGCGACAAATTCGGCAACGAAGAATGTGAAAGTAGAAGCTGCCGCAAATTATGTTGCCTCCGGTACCATCCGCGACAAAGAAGGCAATCCAATTGCAGGTGTTAATGTACAAGTAGGCGATA
>JAOZMR010000044.1 GCA_029934215.1 Pontiellaceae bacterium
CGGGCGCTTCGGGTTTCGCGCCGCGCCTCTGAGGCTGAGATTGCAACGTTGCAGGAGGAACTCTCTTCTTTTGACGGGGTGGTGTGCAGTACGTTTTTTTCGCCGGGCGAGCGGGCTTGCCTGAAGAGTTTGCTGGGCGGTTCGGCGCGGGTTGTGTGGGTGCAACCGATGGCGATGCCCGAGCATATTCCGGGGGCTTGGACGGATGCGTTTCTTGAGGGGCGCGCGCTTTGGCTTTCGGCTTTTGCTGATGATTTGGAGGATGCGACTCGTGAGAGTTGCCTGCAGGCAAACCGTTGGGTTGAAACCTTTTGCAAAGCAACCCGTTGAAACGCTTTAATGGAAATCTTATGACAACACAACCGGAACAAATTTTAGAGAACAGCCTCGTGAAGCAACTTGCGGGCATGGATTACGAGCAAGTGGCGGTACACGATGAGGCGTCGCTGTTGGAAAACCTGAAGGCGCAGATTGAGGCGCATAACGGGGTTGAGCTGTCGGACTCCGATTTTAAGCAGATTCTGAACCAGTTGAGCAAGGGGTCGATTTTTGAGAAGGCGAAGACGCTTCGCGACCGGGTGGCGTACACGAATTCCGATGGCGACACGAAGACGGTGGAGCTGATCGATCAGGTTGACTGGTGCAAGAACCGGTTTCAGGTGACGCAACAGGTGACAGTTGAAGGCCGCTTTAAGAACCGCTATGACGTGACGATTTTGATCAATGGCTTGCCGCTGGTGCAAATTGAGCTGAAGCGGCGCGGGCTGGAGCTTAAAGAGGCGTTCAACCAGACGAATCGTTATGAGCGCCATTCGTACGGCGCGAATGATGCGCTGTTCCAGTACATTCAGATTTTTGTGATCAGCAATGGGGTGAATACGAAGTATTACGCGAACAATCGGGTCGCTCTCCGTAGTTTTAAGCAGACGTTCTTTTGGACGAATAAGGAAAACAAGCCGGTGACGCAGCTGTCGGTTTTTGCGGAGCAGTTTTTGGAGAAGTGTCATTTGGCGAAGATGGTGACGCGGTTCCTTGTGCTGAATCAGTCGAAGAAGATGTTGATGGTGTTGCGTCCGTATCAGGTGTATGCGACGGAGGCGATTGTCGATCGGGTGCAGCGCGGGCGTGGATTTGGGTATGTGTGGCATACGACGGGGTCGGGAAAGACGCTGACGTCGTTTAAGACGAGTCAGATTCTGACGAATTATCCGAAGGTGGATAAAGTGGTGTTTGTGGTCGATCGCAAGGATCTGGACTATCAGACGACGAAGGAGTTCAACAGTTTTCACAAGGGGAGTATCGACGGGACGAATAATACGAAGACGCTGGTGAAGCAGTTCGCGAACGATACCAAGCTTATCGTAACGACCATTCAAAAGCTAAACACGGCGATTAAGAAGGCGCGTTTCAGCGAGGCCATGGCGCCGCTCCAAGACCAGCGGGTGGTCTTTATTTTCGATGAGTGCCATCGGAGCCAGTTCGGTGATACGCATGCGGCGATTAAGGAATTCTTTACGAAGTGCCAGATGTTCGGGTTCACCGGCACGCCGATTTTTAAGGAAAATGCGTCGAGTAACGATAAGGGGCGGCGCACAACGAAGATGCTTTTTGAAAAGCGTCTGCACAGCTATGTGATTACAGATGCTATTCGCGATGAAAACGTTTTGAAATTTTCGGTCGAATATATGAAGACCTTCAAGCAGAAGGACGGCGAGGTTGTCGATATTGATGTCGAAGCGATTGATGAAGCAGAAGTTCTATGTGCGCCGGAGCGGATGGCGGCGATTACGGAGTATGTTGCGGCGCATCACGACCGGAAAACGCACGGGCGAAAGTTTAATGCAATTTTCTGCGTGTCAGGGATTCCCGCTGTCATTCAGTACTACAACCAGTTCGCCAGATTGAAAGCGGCAGGCGGACACGATCTAAAGGTGGCGACAATCTTTTCGTATCAGGCGAATGAGGAAGATCAGGATGCGGCGTTTCCCATGCGGGATGACGAGGTGGAGCTTCATGTTTTGGAAGATGAAGGCGAATACCGATTCAAACATTCGCGTGATCATCTCGAAGCGTTTATCGGCGACTACAACAAGCAGTTCGGAACCAATTACACGACTCGCGATACGCAGGCGTTTTATAATTACTACAACGATGTTTCAAAACGCATGAAGGCCGGACAGATTGACGTGTTGCTGGTTGTGAATATGTTCCTGACCGGATTTGACAGTGAAATGTTGAACACGCTCTATGTGGATAAGAACTTGAAGCACCACGGCTTGGTTCAGGCCTTTTCGCGCACGAACCGCCTTTGCGGGGAAGTGAAGAGTCAGGGCAATATCGTTTGTTTCCGAAACCTGAAAGATAACACCGACAAAGCGATTGCGATGTTTGCCGACAAAAACCCAGTCGAAGAAATCATCCTTGAGCCCTACGAAGAATATGTAAGGGAGTTCAACGAGGCGTTTGTCGAGCTGATTCAAATTGCGCCATCCGTCAATAGCGTTACGCAGCTGGCGGACGAGGAAGAAGAACTGAAGTTTGTAAAAACCTTCCGCAATCTGATTCGCCTACTCAATGTGCTGGGCACATTTACCGAATTCACATTTGATGACCTCTCCATGCCGGAACAGACCTTTGCGGATTACAAAAGTAAGTATTTGGATTTGCACGATAAGGTGAAGCTTGCCAATGAGGCGGAGCGGGTCTCGATTTTGAACGACATTGATTTTGAGCTGGAGCTGATCCACCGCGACGAAATTAATGTGACATATATTTTGAAGCTGCTGGCTGAATTGAAAGAAGCTCCGATCGGTGAGCAGGCCAGCCGCAAGAAAACGATTCTGGATCTGTTGAGCGGTGAAGCTGAGCTGCGTAGCAAGCGCGAGCTGATCGAGCAATTCATCGAGAAGAACCTGCCGCATATTGACGATCCAGCCGATATTCCCGAAGAGTTTGAGGCGTACTGGTTGGAAGAACAGGCTCTTGCCTTCAAGAAGTTGGCGGAAGAGGAGGGGCTAGATTCCGAAAAGCTCGAAAAGTTAGTTGGAGATTATCTGTTCACAAGCAAACAACCGCTTCGCAATGATGTGGTCGAAGCGCTGGGCCAAAAGCCGGGCTTGCGTGACCGGGCCTCAACTGCCGAACGAATCATTCAAAAGATCACGGATTTTATCGATACCTTCATTAACGGTGCGTTGAGCGGGTGATTTAAGGAGCAGGGGTTCAGCCGTCGCCATAGGCTATGGCCTACAAGCAGTCCTATGATCTGAGCTGTAGAAGAAATATGAACAAGAAACAACTAGAATCCAAACTCAGTGAAGTCACATCAGCGCTTTTTCAAGAAAAGGGTTACATTGCGTTCGTTGATGTTTTTATGGCTCTCCATTATCTCGATAAAAAGGATTACGAGAGCTGGCGCATGAAGCGTATTCCCTATTTGGAACGGGCGATCCATGTGAACCTAAGCAAAATCAGCTTCATCATGAAAACCGTTCAGAAGAACTGTCGAAACGGGAATTGTAGAGAAAGCTGGACAGGATATCATTCCTGGGGGAAGGGCAAGAAAGAGTCTCTGGTGTTTTCTAAATCAGGAGACAAAAACATAGAGCAAACCTACTCAACACATTTTTTGAAGCCTTGAAAAACAGAATGCTACAGAAAAAATGGGTCAGAAAAGGGTCGATCCTGTAATTTAATATTTGTTTCCAATGTTTGGAAAGAAATCTTCCAAGGTTCGGAACCCTCTGCGTTCTATGTGATCTTTTGCGGCTAAAAAATATCTCTGCATGAAAACACTCCAAATTCTCTAGCAAGATGACGGGCTGGTGGCTGTCGATAAACCAGCCGGGATACTTGTCCATCAAACGAATCCACCTGAATCTGACGATCAGGTTGCGATGAA
The DNA here is from genome assembly GCA_029934215.1 of Pontiellaceae bacterium. Taxonomy (GTDB): domain Bacteria; phylum Verrucomicrobiota; class Kiritimatiellia; order Kiritimatiellales; family Tichowtungiaceae; genus Tichowtungia. Next base: position 3,902 of record JAOZMR010000044.1, read on the forward strand.
GATTTTGCGAGATCAGCTCGGACAGAAAACATACACCATCCACCGCCTTGATCGCCCCACCTCCGGCGTGCTCCTGTTTGCTCTCTCTAAAGCCAGTCTGCGCCTCGTGCACGACCTGTTTGAAAAACGCGAAATCACCAAAAAATATTTCGCGGTGGTGCATGGAAAAACGAAAGCCGAGTGGCAAATAAATGCCCCGTTGTGCCGAGCCGCCGACGAAGAAGAGCGCACGGCAATCACCCACTTTAAACAGATTGACTTCCGCCCCGCCGGCAGCTTTTCGACTGCCCCCAATCTGGAGGTTTCCATCGTCGAGACCACCCCGCATACGGACCGCTACCATCAGATCCGACAACACCTTCATCTTTCTGGTCACCCGATTGTGGGCGACTATCTATACGGCGACATGAAGCACAACGCTCGGGTCTCCGAACAAATTGGACACACCCGCATGATGCTTCGCGCCACCGAGCTCCATTTTATCCATCCCAAAACCGGGATTCAAATCGACATCTACGCGCCACCGTCCCACGACTTCATTTTTTTCGACAGGATTAACCGGATGGACAGGATTAAAAACTGCATCTGAACAGGCTCTCTGTATAATCCGCAGCCTATTGAACAAGGAGTTTTTGTGACAGCAAAGAAGAGAATATCTGGCTGACGCAGAAGATGATGTCCGCTCTGTATAATGTTTCGGTGCCCGCTATCAATCAGCACTTGAAGCGTATTTTCTCGGATGATGAGTTGGATGAGGCAGCAGTTGTTAAGAAATACTTAATAACTGCCTCGGACGGGAAAAATTACAATACGAAGCATTATAGTTTGCAGGCGATTATTGCCGTCGGGTTCAAGGTCGAGCTGGAATAAGTTTCCAAACATTGGAATAGCCGGGAAATGGAAAGTGGCGGGAGCTTCCAGCTCCCTAAATCGGGAGCAAGATGCTCCCGCCACTATGACGAACAGCCCTCATGCAAAACGCCGTTTTTCAGGTTTTGCCTCGCACTTTGAATGACGCCACTTTTACACCGAATTATGCACGCAACGAACGAATGTCTGAAAAAAGCTACAAGAGGCTTAACCGCGCTGAAAGCGAAGCGATAAATAATTTTTGTATTCAAAATAGTGACCATCGGGAACGGTTCACGAACACAAAGAATAATAGTGTTTTGCCCGTCATTTTCTTTGCGCTCTTTGCGTTCTCTCGCGGTTAATAAAATTCCATGTGTTTGTAGCTTTCAGATCAAAATGACTCCATTCATATTGCGAGGTAAGTCTCTGAAATGGGCGTTTTGCATGAGGGATGGCTGAAAAACCGTTCCTGACTTTCCAATGTCCGGAACTTTCTTGACGGGGTTTTTACGCATACTCACTAATTCAGACGTTGAAAAAATCAAAACACATGGCATAGTGTCTGCGCATGAGTTATACGGTAAATTTGAAACCAAGGGCGATTAAAGATCTTCGGCGAATCCAGAAACAAGACGCATCACGAATCGCAAACGCCCTTGAACAACTGGAAGTCGATTTTGCTGGCGACGTGAAGAGGCTTACAAACTTTACACCTGAATATCGGCTGCGAGTGGGTCACTTTCGCGTGTTGTTTGAAATTGAAAACACAAAAAATATTATTGTTTATCGGATCGTGCATCGTCGCGAGGCGTATCGATAGCTTGGAGAAAAATTATGATAGCACTACATCCAAATATTCTAGAACGTGACGGAGAAAGAGCGTTTGCGGTTCTCCCGTATGAGGAATTTAAAAGCATTCAAACAGAACTCGCCGAATTTGAAGACATAAAGGAGCTTCGATCCGCTAAGTCTATTGAAGGATCGTCCGCAACCGTTTCTTTGTCTTCGGTTCGCAACGAACTAAAGATCTGAGCAAAAAGGTAGTAGTAGAAATTTGAGCCTTTTCCTTCATTTTAAACCCGACGCCGATGCATCGAAGATGCAAGCCCGCAAACCCACCCCACGTCCAACTCTAGAAGTTTTTGGAACAGATCAAAGGCATACAGGGGAGGAATGACACTAAGGTGACCCTTTTGCGATCATTACCTATCGCACTAAATCACGATTCTACATCTGTTTTGATCACGCGCGAGCGAAGCGATAAATAATTTTTGTATTCAAAATAGTGACCATCGGGAACGGTTCACGAACAGAAAGAACGCAAAGAACAATAACAATCAACCCATCTTTCTTTTGCGCTTTTTTGCTGTTGACAAATTTCCAAGTGGTGCAGTTTTCAGGTCGAAGTGGCTTCATTCATCTTGCATCCTCGTTTTTGGCCTTGATTTTGCGAAGCTAGAATTATACCATCTTTTCGGCGAAAGTTGAGCTTAACTTTTGATGTATTTTGCGATCATGTCACCCAGATTTGATTTTGGAAGGGGTGACACTCTGCCGTTTTCGAGGAAACTCGTGACCTTTGAGCTTAAGTGGTAAGGCTACGGGTCGGACTGCGGAAATTTCCATCAACAAGCAAAACCTTAGCGTGGGCCTGACGAGCGAGCGCGGTAGCCAACCCGATAGCAACAGTACTCTTCCCTTCCTTATCCCTTCCGCTGGTAACGAGCAAAGATCGCAGTTCCTTGCCGTTTGCAGCACTCAGAAGACTTCCCTGCAAACCAGCCAACGATCCCGCATGTTCAAGAATTTTATCCAACACTTTTTTTGATGTACCCATACACTTTACCGTAATTCAACCGTTTCGATATAAATACACTACTCCTCGCCCTACGCCACATACCATCATTTTCGCCAAGCAATTCTAATCACAACCCGAAAAGGACTCGAACCATTCAAGTAGCAACTCTACGCCGAGGCTCTCCAATGCGGAATGGCTCAAGCTGAAACCGTATTAGTTGTGGCCGACGGAGCCGTCTGGATCTGGAATCTTGTAGGTGATCGATTCAAAGATGCTACGAGCCGTGTTGATATTTGGCATGTCCGGGAACATCTATGGACGGTTGCCAAAGCAGTTTTCGGAAAAGACAAATCGGAGATGGAAAAATGGGTTCGCCCGCTCCTTAAATATCTTGAATCCCGAAAAGACGGAGCGGCGGACGGTTGAACTCCATAAAGTTCTGGATCGCTGTGCACTCAAAATGGAAATAGTTAACAATTATCGGCATAAGAACAAAAAATGAGCCAACAACCGGATTTTATCATTTTCAAAACCTCTCATGAATCCGCAACCGAAAAAAGACCGTCTGAAGTGACTTGCGCCCTAATGCATCTTCCCTCATACAAAACGCTGGTATTGATGTTGGCTTGTGTGTAGCGTAGTGGAAACAATTGTTTAGTGTCAACGAAAGGAACGTTATGAATATGGGATGGAAAATTTTACTTGTTTTAGTTGTGGCCACAAAGGCATTGGCCTGTGACACGCCGGTTTTTCGATATGCGATTGAGCGGTGGGAGGCCGATCCGTATCGTCTAATGGTTTTCACCGACGGAGAGTTGACAGATACTCAGAAAGAGGTTGTCGAAGGTTTCAAGAAATATGAAAACTACGGCTATCAGCAACCCCCGCTGCTGGTTACGCAGACGGATGTATCGGCTGTCACGAATTTGTCGAAAACGGTCTGGTCAAATATTTCCAGCAATCGCGCCGCGCCAGCGGTCGCCCTGCTTTATCCAAGAGAGATCGACGATGCTGTGGTTTGGGTTGACGACCTTACGACGAACGCTCTAAATCGGATCGTGATGTCGCCCGCACGGCTCGAAACCGCTAACCGTCTTCTCGGCGGGGATGCCGCTGTTTGGGTGATGTTTTTGGGCGATGACCCCGAAGAGAATCAGCGTGCTCGCGAGGCGCTAGATGAAACGCTCCGTAAGATTGAGGCGGACACGACCTATAACGAAGATTTTCTGGAAAAGGTTGCAAACGAAGGAGGCGAGGCGCCTGAGTTGAAGTTCTCGGTTTTGGAGGTGGATCGCAAGGATCCGCGTGAAGCTGTTTTTAAGGCTATTTACTCCAACCTTTCTACCGATGCTGCCGAAAATACGGGGCCCGTCATTCTTCCAATCTTTGGGCAGGGGCGTGCAGTGATCATTATGATGAAGGAGTTTGTTGAAGAGGAATATATCGAAAGTATTGCGGAATTCCTGACGGGTCCTTGCTCCTGCGAAGTCAAAGGTTTGAACCCCGGTTTCGATGTGCTGATTCCTGTCGATTGGATCGAGGGCATCACCGAAGAGTATGTGTTCGACGCGGCATTGCCGCCGCTCACGAGCCCGTCCGCCGCGTTGATCCCTGGTCCAGAAGCGGATGATGAGACAGAAAACACGGAATCACGTCTCTTTATCGTCGTGCTCGGCGTAGTTCTATTTGTTGTACTAGGATCTGTAGGAATTACCTCATGGTTCATGGTGCGGAAAAACAAACAACGATGACGCTTCTTAAACTGACATTCCAGGAACTGCGAAACCGGCGAGGAAATTTTCTTCTCGGCGTACTCTCCGTCTTGATCGCAACAGGCGTCTTGAGCGGGGCGCTCTTGGTGCTCGGCGCCCATGATCGACGAACCGACGAGATTCTGGCGATAAAACAGAGTGAACTCGAAGCACAAGTCGACCGTCTCCGGCAAGATACCGTTCGAGCGATGGAGCACCTCGGTTTTAATATCACAATCCTTCCTTCAGGACAGAATCTCGGCGACTGGTATGCCGACAATTATGCCGCACAAACTATGCCGCAGACCGATATCGACAAGTTAAAAGAAGCAGGGCTCAAAACAATCGATCGGCTCGAACCTGTACTGCGCAAAAAAGTCCGTTGGCCAGAAACGCAGTGGACAATCCTTGTTTCAGGAGAGGGCGGCGCGGCTGCACCGCCGGTTGGGGAGGTGGATGTCGGCGACGAAATTGCACTCGGTTTGAGCGTGAAATCTGGGGACACACTCACATTGAAGGGGCATTCATTCAGGGTTCGGAATGTGAAAAAACAGGAAGGCGCAATCGAAGACATCACGCTAACCATTTCGCTGTCCGCCGCCCAGAAGCTCCTCTCTGCGGAGGGACAGATCAGCGAAATCCGAGCCGGACAGCGCAGGGTTGCTTGGCAGGACATCGAGCAGATTCGTGCCGAGGTTCAGCGGATTCTCCCTGGGTCAAAGATTATTGAAGACGGTTCAAAAGTTCTCACCAAAGTCACAGCCATCCGTCAGGTAGAGGAGAAAGGAGCGGCGCAGATTGCAAACGAAAAGAGGGCTCGCGAGCAGATGCGCCATTCCGTGCAGCGCGTATTAAGCATTCTTCTCCCACTGGTTCTGTTGGCGTGTGTTGCGTGGGTCTATCTTCTTGCAGCGGATAATGCGGCACGCCGCACTGTTGAAATTGGAACGCTACGGTCTATCGGCTTTTCCGTAAGTGCCGTAGCGAAGATCTTTGTGTTTCGATCTATACTCACCGGTTTGACCGGCGGGACAATGGGCTTACTCATCTGTGCCGTTTGCGCACGCGGAATGCCGATTCTGCTCTTCATCATTTTGTTACCCTTCGCCGTGCTGGTCGCGCTGGCGGGGAGTTTAATTCCTGTTCAACGAGCGGCACATCGCGATCCCGCAGATATTCTGAGAGGTGAGACATGAAACTTCGACAATTGATTCAGCGCGAAATGCTTTTCCGGCGGCGGCGAGTACTGGCAACCTTATTCGCCGTCACCGTTGCAGCAGGCACGTTAACCGCGTCGATAGCAATGCTTCATCTGCACGATCGTGCGGCGCAAACACTCCTGAACGTTCGCGAAAAAGAGACCACCGATGCCGGCGCCGCACTACGCGACGAAATGCGCAAAGCCACCCTTAAGCTCAGCTTCAACCTGCTCATTCTCCCCGACGGAGTCGACCTGAAACAGTGGTACATCGATCAGGAAAGCGATCTCACCCTTCCAGAAACCTATGGCAACCAGCTCGCCAACTCTGGAATCGTTACCGTTCGCCACATCTTGCCGATGATTCAAAAACGTATACGTTGGCCCGAGACCGGCCGCACAATCATCCTCATTGGAACACGCGGCGAAACCGCAGAAGGATTTTCCAACCCTCGGAAACCGCTCATCCAGCCCGTACCCGAAGGAACAATCGTTCTCGGGCACGAACTTCATCGTTCGCTCGGTTTAAACGAAGGCGACTCTGTCCAACTGATGGGACGCAACCTCACGATCCACCGCCTACACGAAGAACGCGGAAGCAAAGACGACATCACCGCATGGATTTATCTGTCCGACGCGCAGGAACTGCTGGGAATGGACAACAAAATCTCATCCCTGCTCGCCCTCGAATGTTTATGCGGCGGCGGGATGATTGATAAAATTCGAGCACAAGTCGCCTCCATCCTACCCAGCACCCAAGTCGTTGAAATGGGAACAAAAGTTCTCGCCCGAGCTGAAGCCAGGATTCAAGCCAACACCGAAACGTACCGTCAACTCGAAGAAGAAAAAGCAAAACAACACGAGCTAGCCATTCAGCGCCAACGCTTTGCCGCGCTCCTCGTCCCGCTCATCCTTCTGTTATGTGCTGGTTGGATCGGGCTGCTCACCTTCGCAGATGTTCGTGAACGGCGCGGCGAAATCGGCATGCTCCGCACCATCGGCTTTCAAACACAGACACTTCTACAGCTATTTTTAATCAAAGCCGCATGGATTGGTTTTGCTGGCGGTGCGCTTGGCTATGCGCTTGGAACCGGGCTTTGCGTGTTCCGTATCTCCGGAACGGCAGGCCTCACCCAAGCCGATATTGCATCGGTCTGGAACGGAGTCCATGCGTTATACGCCATCGGCGGAGCCATTCTTTTAATGCTGATTTCCGCATGGATACCCGCGCTCACCGCCTCGCAAACCGATCCAGCCGAGGTTTTAAGAGACGACTAAACAGGAGTTTAATTATGCTGCAATTCAAAAATGTCACCAAAACATTCAATGGACCCCAGGGAACAGTCACAGCGTTGAACAACATCTCATTCACCGTTAACCCTGGCGAAGTCGTCGCAGTTCGAGGCCCCAGCGGATGCGGAAAAAGCACGCTACTGCTCACTGCCGGCTCACTGCTACGCCCGACCACAGGCGACGTTCAAATCGGAGAGGCAGATCCGTATGCGCTGCCACAAAACGGACGCAGCGCCCTGCGGACAGAAACCATCGGCTTTGTATTTCAGCAATTCCACCTCGTTCCGTACCTAAGCGTGATCGACAACATACTGCTTCCATCGGTCGTCAAAAAAGCAGAGGACGCGAAAGAACGCGCACAACAGCTGTTGAACCGATTTGGTATGGAACACCGTGCGCATCACGTACCCGCACAACTCAGCATCGGTGAACGTCAGCGCACCGCACTGGCACGAGCACTCTTCAACAACCCGAAACTTCTATTGGCCGATGAACCAACAGGAAACCTAGATCCAGAGAACGGTGAGATTGTCATACAGGCGCTAAAAACCTTTGCACAAAAAGGCGGCGCTGTACTACTCGTCACCCACGACATCGCGGATTGCGCCACCCGCACTCTACAGATGAAAAATGGATCCTTCGTTTAATCGCCAGCACACCAAACGAGTGATGCATATGGTAGTACGTGGAGAGTAGACAATGCATATGGCTGATGCGCTAATTTCCCCCGCCGTCGGCGGGATGATGTGGGTGGCTGCGACTGGGCTGATTGCCTGGTGCTCAAAAAAAGTTAGGGCGGCTTGTGATGATCGGTTGATTCCACTGATGGGCGTGCTGGGGGCTTTTGTGTTCGCGGCTCAGATGATCAATTTTGCTATTCCAGCGACGGGGTCGAGCGGTCATATTGGCGGCGGCTTGTTGCTAACCGCTCTACTGGGTCCGCATGCCGCATTTCTAGTGATCGCTTCGGTTCTAACTGTCCAGGCGTTCTTTTTTGCGGATGGCGGCTTACTGGCGCTGGGCTGCAATATTGTGAATCTTGGTTTTTTTCCCGCGTTTGTTGCGTACCCGTTGCTTTATCTACCCATCACAAAAAGTGCGAAGAACGGGGCGCGGCTATGGATCGCATCTGTTGCGGCGGCGGTTGTTGGTTTGCAGATGGGTTCTTTTGCTGTGGTGCTTCAAACTCTTGCTTCCGGTGTTTCAGATCTTCCGTTCGGATCGTTTGCTCTATTGATGCAACCGATACACTTTGCAATCGGCGTGGTGGAAGGTCTGGCAACGGCTGCGGTGGTTGCGTTTATGGTTCGGGCGCGTCCAGAGGCGTTGGTGACGGATTCTCTACGGAAGCCGCTTCGTCCGGTGTTGACTGGATTACTGCTTGCTTCTGTGTTGATTGGCTCGGTGGGTAGCTGGTTTACCTCCAGTCAGCTCGACGGATTGGAGTGGGCCATCCAAAAAACATCCGGCAATGAAGAGATGGAAACTCCAGAGACTGGAACTCATTGCAGACTGGAAAAGGTTCAGGAGAAAACGGCATTTCTTCCAGACTATGGCTTTAAAGATGCGGATTCAGAAGAGGCGAATGCGTGGCCTGCCGTGGAGATCGGCACATCGGTTTCTGGGTTGGTTGGCGGTCTGAGCACGCTTGCGATTGCCGCGTTGATCGGTTTCAGCCTGAAGGCTCGACGCAGGAACGAATGAAAACCATGCGTTATCTTGAGGTTGGACAAATGGATGACCTGGGGCGCTTGGATACGCCGCTGCATCGTTTGGATGCTCGCATAAAAATGGTGACGGTTGCCGTTTTCATTATCGCAGTCATGTCATTTCCTCGGTACGAGGTTTCGGGGTTGATGCCGCTATTTGTTTTTCCTTTTGCGCTAATCGGTGTTGGGAAAATTCCTCTTGGGTGTATTTATAAAAAAGTACTACCGGCTCTTCCGTTCGCTCTGTTTGTGGGTCTATTTAATCCGCTAATCGACCGTGATCCCATGCTGACTCTTGGACCCTTGGCTCTTTCCGGCGGATGGCTTTCCTTTGCATCCATTCTGCTTCGCTTCACTTTGACGGTAAGCGCGGCGCTAACTCTTGTTGCATGCACAGGAATTCATCGGCTTTGTGCTGGGCTAGAGCAACTGGGCGTGCCGAGCCTTTTTGCCGTACAAATCCTTTTTCTATATCGCTACCTATTTGTGATCGGAGACGAATCCATCCGTATGTTCCGAAGCGTGCAAATCCGCTCGACAGGCTCAAAAAAACTGAGTCTACGAGTCTATTGTGCGCTAATAGGACACTTATTGATTCGTTCCATAGATCGCGCACAGCGGATTTATCGAGCCATGGTCAGCCGAGGATTCGATGGTCAAATTCGTCTTCTCCATCGCACTCAACCTGGGTGGCGCGACGCGATATTCCTGCTCGGCTGGATCGCTTTTTTCATCAGTGTACGACATCGGAACCCCGCCCGCATAGTTGGATGCTGGCTAACAGGAGAAGGATTATAAACACACCTACCTTAGAAATTCGAGACCTCAGCTTTTCATATCCCGATGGAAACGAAGCATTGCGAGACATCTCCTGTCGGATTGAGTATGGCGAATCGATTGGGATCATTGGGGGCAACGGCGCTGGAAAATCCACGCTTCTTCAGCACCTCAACGGTTGTCTGATGCCGTCGAAGGGAAACGTGCTGTTTGATGGACGCCCGGTCGCACGCGAGACACTCGCGGAAATCCGTCGATCCGTCGGCATGGTTTTCCAAGATCCGGACGACCAACTATTTATGCCAACAGTCTTCGACGACGTCGCATTTGGTCTCCTGCACTTAGAAGTATCGTCCGAAAACATAGCGGAACGTGTACGAACCGCGCTCGAACGGGTTAGCATGTCGCATCTCAGCGACCGACCGCCATACAAACTATCTGGCGGCGAAAAACGAGCTGTAGCCATTGCAACCGTACTGGCGCTTTCGCCAGATATCCTTGTTCTCGACGAACCCACATCAAATCTCGACCCGCGCGGGCGGCGGCGGCTGATTAAACTTCTGCGTGGTTTCGACCAAACGCGGATCATTGCTACGCACGATCTGGAATTGGTCGTCGAGGTTTGCCCGCGCGTAATCGTGCTTGACGGCGGACGCATCGTCGCCGAAGGTGCAGTAACAGATCTTTTAAACAACGAAGACCTAATGTTTTCGCACGGACTCGAACGCCCACACATCCTGCGTCATCGCCACCCGCACTAAGCGCCAATTTCAGGAGGGCAAACGCATCTAAATTCCAAGAATGCTTTTACGTACTCTCCGTTCCATCCCGCCATTAAGCGGTTGCGGCGAATTCTCAACGATGGTTTTGCTTTATCACTCTTCAGTATGTTTAGCGCTAAACGCCTGAGGCTTGCCATGTTTTCGGCAGCGTGACCGCTTCGTGCTCGACCATCATCTTCACGAAATGTGACATCGAGCGTCCAGTGTAGTGGGTTTTCAACACCCCAATGTCCTCGGGCGACTTTTGCGAACTCCTTTGCGTCACAGGGAAGACTCGTTAAATACAGGCGGCGCTCATAAGAGCGGGTGTCGCCGATTTCACGAACGGATTCAACCATTCCAATGCTCTGAAGTCCTTCCCATTTCTCCTTATCTTCAAACCATTCTATGTCGCTACTCACCCAATACCGCCGACTTTCTACTCGTCCGTGTCCTCCGTCCACGCTTTCAAAACATCTCATCCCTTCAGGCGTTTCGATGGGTGCTATATATGGATCGGGAGCGATGAGATCATCAAAGAAAGTTCGACTTTCGTCATGAGCAACGGAGGCTCTTCTCGGATGTGCGCTTTCTAGCATGGCAGATGCATCTGAGCACTTAACGCTCTACATATGAAGGAAATGTGATTTT
>JAOZMR010000045.1 GCA_029934215.1 Pontiellaceae bacterium
TTCATCTCCTCTCCCATTCGGCAATCGGAAATCTTCAATCGGCAATGCCCCATCCCTTCGCTATACAATTTCTCTGTGGCATTGGAACTGCTTTGTTCTGGGGCATGAGTATTGGAATTCAAAAAGTAGCAGTTCAAATGGCTCGGGATTATGTAAGGGATCTTGAGACGAGTACGGAGAATCTCGCGAATGCGAGTATGCCGGGGTATAAGCGTATCGCGATGTATCGTTCGGATTTCTCTGATGAGTTGGGTAAACAGGTCGGGCGGGAGTTGTCGAAGGATTCGAAGGCTGCGGTGATTCATGAGCAGGGTGCGCTGCGTGAAACGGGCCGTTCGTTGGATATGGCGATTGAGGGGGATGGTTTTTTTGTTCTGTCTGATGGCGAGCGTGAGTTTTATACTCGTAATGGAACGTTTCGGGTGGCGAGTGATGGGGCAATTGTGAATTCGCAGGGGATGCGGCTTCAGGGTACTAGCGGTGATCTGCGCATGCCAAATGGCATGAATGCTTCGCAGTTGCATATTGATGATGAGCGTACGGTGCATGTGGGTGAGCGGGCGATCGGTCAGCTGAAGTTGGTGTCGGGCGATCCTGCGGAGCTGAACCGTGCTGGGAATACACTTTTTGTTTCGGATAAGCCGCTTGTCGCTGAGGGCGAGGGTAGTGTGCTGTCTGGATATGTCGAGCAGAGTAATTCCACGATTGTGGATGAGATGGTCAGTATGATGACGACTCTGCGTAATTATGAATCGTGCCAAAAAATGCTCCGAACGGTTGACGAGCTTGAAGGCAAGATGATTACAAAAATTTCGTAATAAGTGGAGGTGTCGGATGGAACGAGCAATGTGGTCAGCGGTATCGGGGATGAAGGCGGCGGAGGTGTCGCTGGATAATATAGCCAATAATTTGGCGAATGTGAATACGACTTCTTTTAAGTCTGGACGTGTTGCTTTTCAGGACATGTTGTATACGACGTTGGTTGCGCCTGGTGCCGCGAATGGGAATGGTGAGATTCCGGCTGGGATTCAGCTTGGGCATGGTACGAAGGTGGCGGAGGTGGCTAAGCAGTTTTCGCAGGGTGCGTTGCGTGAAACGGGTGGTGATCTGGATCTGGCGATTGAGGGCGATGGCTTTTTCGAGGTGGTTCTTCCGGATGGTTCTTCGGCGTATACTCGTGATGGTTCTTTTCGGACTGATTCTACGGGCGCGGTTGTGACGGTTGAGGGATATAAGGTTGCGAATTTTCCTTCGATTACGAGCGGTACGACTGATATTACGATTACGTCGGATGGGTCGGTGAGTACGTTGGTGAATGGGACGCAGGTTTCGGGGCAACGACTTAGTTTGGTGCGTTTCACGAATCCGGAGGGGCTGAGAGGGCTGGGACGAAATTTGTATGCCGCTACGGATGGCAGCGGAGTGGCTCAACCGGGGCTTGCTCCTTCTGAGAATGGTATGGGTAGTGTGGTTCAACGCTATCTGGAGGCTTCTAGCGTGAATGCGGCTGAGGAGTTGGTGAATATGATTTTGACGCAGAGGGCTTATGAGGCGAATTCTAAGGCGATTAAGGCTTGTGATGAGATGTCTACGATGGCGAATAATCTGAAACGGTAATTTATGAAAACGTGTGTTTATATTTTTGTTCTGTTTTTGGCTGCGGCTGTTTCGGCGGAGAATATTTTGCTTCTTCGTAGTTCGGTTAAGGTGACGGGTGCGGAGGTGGTGTTGGGCGATTTGGTTACGGATAGGTCGTCTTTGCCGGAGGCGTGGGTGAAGCGTCGGCTTTTTAGTGCGCCGCCGGTCGGTGAGGTGAGCTATTTTGCTTTGACGACGATTGCGCATGCGCTTCAGGATTATCATGATATGCAGCGGGTGATGTTGCGGGGTGAACCGGTGATTTCTGTGCAACGGGAGGATCGGCGTTTGGAACAGTATGAACTTGAGGAACCGATTTTGAGCTATCTGTCGGGGGCTTCTCCTTGGGATGGTCTTGATCTGCAGGTGGATATTATTAGTATTCCTGATAATACTCGGATTCCGGTCGGAAAAACGGAGTTTACGGTGACGGCTGTGGATCAGAAGACGTCTCGTGGGTATAGCCTTGCTTATGTTGTGGTTCGTGTCGATGGTCTGAAGGTGAAGGAGATTCCGGTTGGCATCGAGATCCAGTCTCTGACGGATGTTTGGGTGGTTCGTAAGAATCTGAGCCCGGGGCATTTGCTGGAGCTTGAGGATCTGCGGAAGGAGAAGCGTGTGGTTGAGGCGACGTCTGGGTATGTCCCTAGTTCTGAGCATATGGTTGGTTTTGAGGTTACGAGGGGTCTTGGTGCGAGCACGTTGTTGCTGCGTAATTCGATTAGTAAGCCGGTTTGTGTGCGTCGCGGCGAGTGGGTGGCGATTAATGTGTATGGCGGTAATTTGCAGATTACGTTGCGTGGTAAGGCGATGGTGAATGGGCGGCTGGGTGAGCGGATTCTTTGTGTGAATGAGCGTTCGCAGCGGCAGGTGCTTGTGGAGCTTGTGGGTGTGGGGTCTGGTATTTTGGTTCGAATGTAGGAGTGTTATGAATACGTTTTTTTCTATGATAGTGTTTGCTGGGTTTGCGACGGTGGCTTGCGGGCAGAGTCTTGCTAGCCGCATGTATGCGGATAGGACGGCTCGGTCGGTTGGCGATCTGGTTACGGTGTTGATTGAGGAGCAGTCCTCGGTTTCGCAGGGCGCTTCGAATGATCGTTCGAAATCGCGTAAGGATAGTTTGAGCATGAGTGTTCCTTCGCCCACGCTTGGCGCGAATAATTTTTGGAAGGCGTTTACGCTTCCGGAGTGGTCGCTGAATGCGGATAAGAATTTTGGCGCGTCAGCGAAGAAGGATGCCACGGATTCGTTGTCTGCTTCGATTACGGTTTATATCACGGAGGTGCTTCCGAATGGTTATCTTATGATCTCGGGGGATCGGGTTGTGAATATCGATGGCGATCTTCTTCAGTTTACGTTGACGGGTATGGTTCGTCCGGATGATGTGTCGCGTGCGAATTCGGTGCTTTCTTCGAGGATTGCCGGGGCGTCAATTACGTATAAGACGACGGGTGAGTTTTCTCGCAGTAGTAAAAAGAGTTTTTTGTCGAAAGCAATTGATTGGGTGGTGCCATTTTGAAAATGAAAACAAATATGAAGTGTGCTAGGTGTGTTGTGTTAGCTGTGATGGTTTGGGGCCAGGTGTTTTCTGTTGCTGCTGTTCCAGCGCGTGGAACGGCGAGTGTACGGCTTAAGGATCTGGTTCGCATCCAGGGGGTCGAGCGGCGCGATTTGGTCGGCTATGGTGTGGTGGTTGGTTTGAATGGTACGGGGGATAAGGATATTGCATTGGCTAAGCAGACGATCTCGAACTTGATGAAGAATTTTAATATTTTCATCGCAGAGGACGATATCACCAGTAAGAACGTGGCGGTTGTGATGATTACTGCGTCGGTGGATCCGTTTCATCGTGCCGGCGACCGGGTGGATATCCAGGTGGCTTCGATGGGCGATTGTTCCTCTCTTTATGGTGGCGTATTGTTGATGACGCCGTTGCTGGATTCTGAGGGTGCGGTTTATGCCGAGGCGCAGGGCGCGTTGGTGATCGGTGGATATAGTGCTGGGACTGGCGGCGCGGGGAGTCAGATGGAGACCAAGAATTTTCCAACCGTTGGACGCATTCCGGGTGGAGCGACTTTGAAGTTTGATGACAAGGTTGAGTATATTCAGCGCGGTCAGCTCGATCTCGTGTTGAAGCATGCTGATTTCACGACTGCGCAGCGCATCGCTGAGGCGATCAATGTCAGTTATCCGGCTGGAGCGATTGCTCGTGACGCGGGGACAGTTGAGGTGAATATTCCTGCGGAGATGCTGGATGTTGGGCTAGTGAGCCAGTTTATTTCGACGATCGAGGTCCTGCGTGTGACGCCGGATGTGTGCGCACGAATTGTGGTGAATGAGCGGACGGGGACTGTGGTGATGGGCGGCGATGTACGCATCAGCACAGCGATCATTGCTCACGGAAACCTGACGGTTCGCGTTGGTTCTTCTCTGAATGTCTCGCAACCCGCTCCATTCTCTGAGGGCGAGACGGTTGTCACCGAGGATGTCACAGTCGATGTGGTCGAGGACAAAGCAAATATCATGTTGGTTCCGCAGACGACCTCCGTTCAGGAGCTTGCGGAAGTGCTCAATCAGCTCGGCGCCTCGCCCCGCGATCTCATCTGTATTCTTGAGGCACTCCACAGCCTCGGCGCGCTTCAAATGGAAATCATTACCTTATAGGAGATACTCATGGACCTTTCAGCCATAACAAACAATGCCATGCCGATTCAGGAGCCGAAGACCGACGCAACGATGCGCGATGCTGCCGAGCAGGTGGAAGGGCTTTTTCTGAAAATCCTGATGAAGGAGGGAATGAAGGGCATGATCGATTCCGCCGGACACAGCGGTTCTGCAATGTCCTACGCTTTGGAGCAGGCAGCAGAAGACGCCGGCCGCTCCGGCTCGCTCGGCATCGCCGATCAGATTTACGAACAACTGTCGTGTAATTTATAACAAAAGGAGATAGCGCCATGAGTGAAACAGCATTGATTGAAATTCTAGAAGAGATGGAAGTTGCCGCTAAGGATCTGCAGGGAAACCTGATTTCCAGAAATACCGACGGGATCTGGAGTTCCTTGAGAAAGCAGGAGAAGGCGGTCGCGGGTTTAGCGGCGGTTTCGAACGAGAGCACTCGCGAGTTGACGGGGGCTTCCCGCAGCAGTCCGCATATTCGCAAGCTCCTAGAGCGTAGCCAGTCTTTACTGCGCACCAACCGTGCGCTTACACGCACATTCCTTCAGATGATCGACCGAACACTCGGTCACCTGAGCGGATCAGATACGCCAGCGTATACAGGTTATGGAAACGTCATGACCAGCGGCCGCCCCTTATTAGTCAGTCAACTAGGATAAAATGTTATGGGCTCTGGAGATCTACTTCAACTAAGCAGCAACGCGCTACAGGCTTACCAACGCCAAGTCAGCGTGTTCGGGCAGAACATCGCGAATCTCGAAACGAAGGGCTATAGCCGCCGTTCGCTGGAGCTCGAGGTTGCGGTGGATGGACGTGGTGCTGGAATTGGCGTTCATACTGGCGATGTTGTTCGCAGTTTCAACGCATTGAGCGCTTCATCCCTACTCCGTGAGGACTCCGTTTTATCTTTCCACTCCGAAACGGCCGGTCTACTTGAAGAACTTGAGATTCTCACGGGAGGATCGAACGGCGGATTTTCTCCAGCACTACAGGCCTTTTCTGACGCATGGGAAAGCGTTTCTGCCAACCCAGAGGATCTTGCTGTACGGACGGAACTGCTCCAAAAGGCATCATCGCTCGCGACAGAGTTCAACCAACTCAGCGAACGCTATACCGAATTCTCCGAAACACTCGTTAACACAACAAACCCAGGAGCTGGCCAGATTGCAAACAGCGTTGCAGACATCAACGACATCACCACTCGCATGGAGGATCTAAATCGAGAAATTCACAACGCAGACTTCGCTAATCGCGGCGTGCCAGCTCTACGCGACGAACGCGACCGTTTGGTTCGCGATCTCGCCCAAATCGCGAATGTCTCGGTTTCTCCAGACTATCGTGTGACTCTCGGCGGTCAGGAACTAATTTCCGCAGACGGGAGTACGCGCCAGGACGTAACACAACCCACGAGCGACACATTCAGCGTAGGCGGAGTGGACATCACCACGCTTGTCGGCGGCGGAAAATTGGCGGCACAAACCGCGACCTACTCCACCGTACAGGGGCTGCAAGGTCAGCTCGACAATCTCGC
This sequence comes from Pontiellaceae bacterium, assembly GCA_029934215.1. Lineage (GTDB taxonomy): Bacteria > Verrucomicrobiota > Kiritimatiellia > Kiritimatiellales > Tichowtungiaceae > Tichowtungia. The sequence goes on from JAOZMR010000045.1 coordinate 5,846, forward strand.
ACAAAATCTAATGACCAACGTCAATAATGTCTTTGAGAGCGGCTACAACTTAAACGGCGAAAACCCCGTGGATGCTGGCTACACCTTCTTTACAGGAAGCGACGCATCCAATGTTGCGCTACATGTCGCATTATTCGACCCATCGAACCCACTATCGGTCAAACCCGAATTAGTTGCCGCAGCTGCAACCCGCATCAGTGCAGGTCCACCAGCCATACCAGCCAGTGGCGACAATCAGATTGCACGGCAAATTAGCGCACTGTTCGACGACCCGCAAGGAATGTTAGGCAACCGATCGCCCGTGGAATATTGGAGCGACGTCGAGACCTCGTTAGCTGGCTCGATCTCAGAGGCCCGCAGCATGGAAGACACCTCCTCCCTTCTTGTCAATCTACTCGACCAACGCATGCAATCGCAGTCCGGAATAAACCTCGATGAGGAGCTGGCGAACATGATGACAGCCCAGCGTGCATACGAAGCGTGCTCCCGAGTTTTTTCAACGGCAAACAAACTGCTAGACACCTTAATGAACATATAATTAAGGAGAATAGATTATGAAAAAAAGCACAGCAAAAACAAAACGCAAACAACAGGGCAAACAGTCGATCAATCCAATCCAACTATGCGTGAAATCGCTCAGTTCGTATTTAGATTCATACCTCACGGCGCTAGACACCGCCACCGCCACTGCCACCGCTCGACGATAAAGGTTTGCTCCTATGGCTTCTGCTTTACAGACAAAGCAAAAAGGAATGGCTCTGAAGACAGTGATCGTCGGAGCCGGTGGCCCTGTGGACGACTTGATTCAATTAATTTCAACGGAATCAACGCTCGATATTATCGGGATCATGGATCCCGACTCTGCCATAAAAGACCGCCGCATCGCTGGGAACTCTGTTCTCGGCTGGCTGGCAGATCTTCCGAAAGATGCAGAAGCAGCCGTTATCGGGATTCCCTATTCCGAAAACGGATTTGATCGAGAAGCCGTGTTTTTTCTACTCCTACAAAAAGGCCTACACGTGCCGACCGTAGCAGCGACATCTGGTTTCACAGAAACCCATCCCTTGCGGCGGGGTTGCGTAGTCTTTCTGGGTGCGGCGATTGCCGACGATGCGCTGATTGGAGAAAACTGCCTGCTGGGTGCAGGTTGCTGTGTGGAGCCGGGCGCTACAGTACCCGATCACACATGCGTAATTGCTGGTGGGATTGTTGAAACCTGCTCGATTGCTCATCGCAAACCAGTGGATTCTTTACGCGCCGTACTGGCGCACGCCGACGACTCGCTCGAAGACATTATTCGCCGAATCAACTGGTCGTGCATGGAAATCGTTCTTGTAGTAGACGAAGACCGTCGACTCAACGGAACCGTAACCGACGGAGACATCCGACGCGGAATTCTTTCCGGCGTATCGATGGATCAGCCCGTCTCCATTATAATGAACCAACGGCCAATCCACGTAACCCACGGTCTAAGCGGCGAACAAATGCTAGCGACGATGCGCAAACACACCATTCGCCACCTTCCCGTTCTCGACAAAGACGGAAGGCTACTTCGCCTAGAACGGATGGAACACTTGGTGGACGATTGCTCCGGACAGGCGGTCGTGATGGCAGGCGGACTAGGTTCGCGCCTAAGTCCATTCACAGACAGCACACCCAAACCGCTCGTCTCAGTCGCAGGACGTCCAATCCTCGACCACATCCTTTCCCGCCTGCGACGCAGCGGAATTGAAAACGTAGTGATCTCGCTCAACCACATGGGCGATCAAATCAAACGTCACATCGGCACCGGCCGCAGACGCAACCTAAACATCGACTACGTAAACGAAACACAACGCCTCGGAACCGCTGGCGCATTAACCCTGATCAACCCGCGCCCAGAAAAACCATTTCTCGTATTAAACGGCGACCTAATGACCGGTCTGAACTATTCGCGCCTCCTACGCTTCCAAAAAGAAGAAAACTACGAAATGGTTCTTTGCGTCCGGCAACACGCCATCCAAATCCCCTACGGAGTCGTCGAAGTGCAAGACGGATGCGTAGACCAGCTACGCGAAAAACCGAACGTAGAATCATTTATTAACGCGGGCATATACGTCCTCACCCCCGTCTGTATCGACCTGATTCCAAAGGGAGACTACTACGACATGACCGACCTCGTAGATGCCGTAAAAAAAAGCGGCGGACGCGTCGGCGTTTTTCCAATCATTGAATACTGGCGCGACATTGGGCGGCCCGAGGACCTAGAAGCCGCGCATCAAGAACACGAAGAACAATTCTTAAGCTTCCCTGCCGGAGAAACCCTTATCCCCACAGAAACCCTCTCATGAATTGGAGAGGAGAGGAATATCAAATATCGAATATCGACTACCGCTTTCCAATGGTTGGAAGATCTCGTGTATTTCTTCCTCCTTTATTTATCGGAGGAGTCAACGCGAACCGCTGAACGAATACCGCCGCGAGCGGTGAATTCTCCAATGACAATTAAGTGGCGCGGTTCGAGCAGGTTAAACAAATCCGTATAAATGCGATTGGTTACATCCTCGTAGAATGAGCCTTCGTTACGGAACGCGAAAAGGAATAATTTGAGCGATTTGCTTTCCACACAAAGTTCGTTTGGAACATATTCAATCGTGATCCGTGCAAAATCTGGTTGCCCTGTGATTGGGCAGAGCGAGGTGAACTCGTCCGTTTTAAAGTTGATCCAGTAGCTCCGCTGCGAGTTCGAGTTTTTGAACGTTTCCAGGATGGAGGCGTCCGGCGTTTGCGGATAGTTCATTTCGCCTTTTTTTAATAGTTTCAGTCCGTCTGTATTACTCATTTTGTTCTCCGAGTTTTGTGAGTCGATGCTATAAACACAACGTATTTATGAGCATGTGTTCGCTGTAAAAAATGAGACCAGAGAGTCAAATGTATCCCAGCTCTGATCGGCAGTAAAGTTGCCGGCATGCCCGATGCCGTATGTAACGAAGCCGCACTTCACTCCTGCGTTATGCGCGACTTCTAAGTCTGTATGATGGTCCCCAATCATCCATGTGTTTTCTGGAGCGATTCCGCTCTCTTTCATTAACTCGACGATCCCGTCTGGTTCTGGCTTCAGGTTCGGTACATCCCCCCCGCCAAGCATCCGGAAGAAGTGTCGGTCTACACCAAGGTGCTTAAGAATCGCCCGGGTCGGGTCGCCAGGTTTGTTGCTCAGCACCGCTAGAGTATTGCCGGAGAGTGCACGCAAGCCTTCGACCACATTCGGATAGAGCTCGGTTTCGTCCAGCATGTGTTCGGCGTAAAACGTTTTGTTAAGCGCCATTGCCTCGTCGATATCCATGTTAGAGCCTTTCAGAGAACGTTCTACAAGCTTTCGAACGCCGTTGCCAATGTATCCCGTCACGGTTTCAAAATCGAGCGGCGGCAACTCGTAATGCGCACGCATTAGGTTTACCCCGGTGGTGAGGTCTTTACGAGTCTCCGCCAGCGTTCCATCCAAATCAAAAATAAGCAGTTGTTTTTTCATAATGCACAGATTAAACCCTATCAAAGCAAAAAGGTCAGGCTTGATTTTCAGCAATTTTAATCGGTCGCAATTTCGTAACGAAACTGCGTGGAATCGGAACTTGCTTTTGAGGGTTGCGCCCTGTAGGTTTCCCGATTCGATTCAACGCGTCTGTCGGCCTTCTGTTGTCTGATTGAAACGACGACGCATTAACCATGAAGTATAGAAAGGAAGACCAATGAGACTCTTCGGAACAACAAAAAGAACAATGGTGGTAGATCTCGACGCCGTACTTAAATCTAAAGGCGTGCGTGGTCGCGCACAACCGCGCCAACAACTGCAAATCTTACGCTTGCTATCTCGTATGGGGCAGCGCGAAAAGGTGAATGTCACCGCAGTCTTTGTCAGCGAACCGCTCAGCAAGGCACCGCATAATACGGTGTTTGATGGAGTTCGTGTTCGTTATGCGAAGTCCGATGACGATATGAAACCTCAACTCCTTGCAGGCGTAAAGCAAGCTGGAGGATCCGCTGTATTTGTAACAGAAGACGTTGCGATGGAAAACAAAGTGATTCGCTCCGGCAAAGACACGTTGCGCGTTTCAACCTTCCGTAAATTGCTCGATGAAGGGAATGAACCGATAATCAATAAGCCGGTCAAAGAAACCCGCGGAAACAAACGCAGCAATGGTCGCGATAATCGCGAGCGCGGTCCACGATCGAATCGCAAGCCAGACCGTCCGGCAAAAAAGCAACAGCAGGTCGATCGAAAATCGCAGGCTCAAGATGAAATTAGCCAGATGATTGATTTGGTGGAGTAAAACAAAACGCCCCACCCGTGGATGTGTGCCCGATGGGCAGGGTGGGGTTCTTTAATTGTATTGATTTTTAAATGCATCTCCGCTGGTTTCACTCGACGAATAAAACACGATCATGAATAAACACGAGGATGCTGCAGAAATGATGAAATGCAAAAAATGCAAATCTCCGCTTCAAGATGGCGATCACTTTTGCGGGTACTGCCAGACGAAAGTGGTTGATGATCCGATATGTCTCGATCAAGCGACTCCATCTGTCGAAGAGAAGGAGTCGGGGATTCGCGTGGAGTATAATGCGAATCGGAAATTACTAGAGGGATCGATGCTTCCTTTGGAATTTCGGATTCATTCGAACGAGGCGCTTTCTGAGGTCGCACTGTCTGTTTGTTCGACGAATAAATTTTCCGCGGAGCGTGAGGTGATCTACTTCTCTTCTGGGGGAGATATCGCACTGGATGTAGCGGTTCCATGTGGTAGTAGTGGAACGGTGAATCTCGATGTTTCTCTGAAAGCCAGACGGGGCGATATGGTGCTGAAACTTCATGGAACATGCAAACATGAGGTTTGTCCAGCTCCGAGCGATGGTGAGGTTCATATTAACGTTAACCAGGGGCATGCTGGCGAGGTTCACATCTCTAACTTAAATAAATCATCCACGTTCTCAGATAAACAGACTCTCATTTGCGAACTCAATGCACTTGAGGCAAGCTGGAAGATTCTTCCGACGCGGATTGTTTCGGAGGTTGTCGCAACGAACGGAGCCCAATCCATCGTGGTGGAAACCGAAAACGGCTCCATTCAACTTGTAAAGAGCAATTTTCTGACCTTTGGGCGAAGTCGAGACAATCATGTCGTAACTCGTTTAACCGGATTTTCCTCTGAACGGCTTGATCCATTAAACGAAAAAAATCCGAATCGCTTTATTAGCGGTCATCAATGTTGGTTTCACCGAACCGACGATGGCGTTTATGTTGTGGATGGCGATCGTGTTGGCGGGAAGCCAAGTAGTAGCGGAACGTTTATGGACGGAGAGCGAGTTTTTCGCAAAAAAGTGCCTGACTCCCCCGTGATGCTCTCCTTATCCAACAAGGATGTTTCCAGGACAACAACCTATTCATTGCGTGTGCTCGCTTCGGAAAAAGGTGTGGTTTTGCAAGCGCCGAATCGTAGCGATTGCGTATGTCTTTGGCTGTTCGGGGTTCTTGAATTTGAAGGATCGGTCTACGAACACCGTGGCGATGCTTTTTATCGAGATGGCGTTCGAGTCTGCTTCAGTTGAGAATCAAAATCAGATAAAAAGGTTTTTTCAGGTTTCACCCTCAATCTTCCTCTCCCATGAAAGGGATCGCTCATTTTATATCCGGAGTAACGGTTGCATCCTTTTGCCCATGGGCAATCATTGCGGCGCAGGAGGGGAATCCTGCGTATTTCATTCTTGGCGCGGTCGCAGGGATTCTTCCCGACACGATAGATTTTAAATTCTACCGATTTTTCTACCCTCACGACATTCGCGTAGAACCACAAAAATCGGGCGACGCGAGCCAAACCTTTGCGAATGTGGTTCCGTTCGACCCAGAACAACTCGACCCGCAACCGATTGCTGATGCCATTGCGCAATCCGTTTCCGCCGCGTTGGACGGAAAGCCCATCACATTGAAACTCTCAACGATCCAAATTAGCGCCGACAATTGGCGGCAATATCGCGTAAGAATCGATCCAGAAGCCGGAGATGTTCGCGTTCAGTTTGGTCCAATTGTCAGTACGGGGCAAGTTCCGCAACCCAACACCTTACCCGAACCGCGCCCCGTGGGCGTCGCAAAAATTCCAGCACCAATCATCCAAAGCTACGAACCGACCTATACGGTCGATATTTTTGATGGCCCCAGTTTTAAATTTACGCGAAAAATGGCTTGTAACAAAAAACCGCTCGCAGACCCCGACGACGATTATGGAGATAGAAACACGTCGACCGTTGAAATCGACTTCCTCCCTTGGCATCGCAATTGGTCGCACTCGCTCACGATCGCTGCAACGCTGGCCGGAATCGCCGCAATATGGACATGGCAAGCCAGCGCAGTCATCTTCGGTGCCTATGTCATTCATATCCTAGAAGACCAAACTGGCTACATGGGCTCCAACCTTTTTTTCCCATTTAGTAAAAAACGAACACCAGGACTAAAGTGGATGCACTCCGGTGATGCATTACCAAACTTCTTTGCTGTTTTTCTTTGTTGCCTTCTCATTTTCTGGAATATCTACAAAGCGATACCCAACCCGCTTTATCAATTCAGCTTCGTTCGCTTACTGATGACCGCCCTAGTCACACCGTTCGTCATTTTTGGAGCTGCGCGCTGGTTGCTACTCCGTATTGATGGAGAAGAAACCGAAGCCAACTCCACCGAGTGGAATATTTGAGATGATGATAAAGATTCCGCCCAGCGAATGACAGGGGTTTTACCACGGAAGAGCGTATAGAACACAAAAAAGGGAACCTAAACGTTCGACACTCCTCATTCGAAAGCATGCTTTGCACTTTAACCGTTTGGTCCATTGGATCTGGCAAGGAGTTTTTCGAACTCCTTCTCTGGCATTAGGTCTTTTTCCCGCACCAGTTCAGCGAGTGTTTTCCCAGTTGATAGAGATTCCTTCACTAGTTCCGCGACCTTTTCGTAGCCGAATGCAGGGTTTAGAATGGTCGGAAGTCCGGCACTACGTCCGAAATAGCTTTTGCAGATCTCGTCGTTGCAGGTGATTCCATAGATGCACTTCTCGTCGAGTGCCAAACAAACATGCGTCAAGATTTTGATCGATTTAATCGTATTGCTTCCAACAAGAGGCATGTGGGTGTTGAGCTCAAGTTGCCCAGCAGTGCACCCAGCGGATACAGCAGCATCGTTTCCGATGACTTGTAAACACGCCATATTTGCCGCTTCGCAAATGCTTGGGTTGATTTTGCCTGGCATAATGGATGAGCCTGGCTCGACAGCGGGCAGATTGATTTCGCCGAGTCCGGTGTTGGGCCCAGAGCTAAGAAGGCGTAGATCGTTGACTATTTTGTTCAAGTCCAACGCGAGCGCCTTTAAGGTGCTGGAAAACGCGCCGAGATCTGAAAGAAATTGCGTGATCTCGATGCCGTTATCCGCAGGACGGTATGCTTTTCCGGTTGCTTGATTTAGAGCATCGATGATTTTCTGTGGAAACACTTCTGGAGTGTTCACGCCCGTGCCGATGGCGTTGCCACCGACTCCAAGCTCCATCAAATTTATGCACGCAAATTCAAGCCGTTTCTCGGCTTTGCGGAGAGCCTGTGTCCATGCGCCAAACTCTTGCCCAAGCGTCATCGGAACTGCATCCTGCAAATGGGTGCGTCCGGTTTTCCATACCTTGGAAAACTCTTCTGCCTTTTTTCCCAAGGTTTGGATCAACGTTTCCAAGGTTTGGAACAATTCGCCGCATAGCTCGACGATGGCGACACGGATGGCGGAGGGGAAAACGTTGTTGGTGGATTGACCTTTATTGACATCATCGTTTGGGTGAACCGTCCTGTCGCCCAAACTCCCGCCCAGCTCCTTTCCTGCGAGGTTGGCGAGCACTTCATTCACATTCATATTGCTCGATGTTCCAGAACCTGCCTGAAATATATCGATCGGGAACTGGGCATCGAATTTCCCGCTCAGGACGTCTCCACAAGCGCCCGCGATGGCGGCAGCTACCTTTGTGTCGAGCAAACCGAGTTCAGCATTGGCGGCTGCGCATGCCTGTTTGAGTTGCACCATTCCGTAGATCAGCTCTATAGGCAGTGGCTCGCCCGCGCTACTAAAATTGGCGATAGAGCGTACGGTGTGGATGCCATAGAAGGCATCGTTTGGTACATCGAGTTTTCCGAGGGAGTCTTGTTCTGTTCTCATGCAAAGAAAATGCCATAGAATCAATTCCTAGGCACGCAAAAGTTAGATATTTCCGCACCGATGATTATTGATCGGCTTATCAACATGGACTCAAAACTCGCCACGGTTCGCCAGACATTGGAACGTTTGTGAGCGAACGGGCTGGCGTGTGTCTACTACGTGTTAATGCTCAATTATTACCACCTGGTTATCTATAAAGGGAAAAGAAGACTGGAGAAAAACACTCGAAAAACCTTGAACAAGGCGACTTTACCGAGCGCGTCTTTGTCGGTATCGCGTTTGTTGCGGCGGCTGTTGATGACAGCTATGGAGAGTTTTCCGCCGTATTCGAAGAGCACCATAACGGGCAGGGGAAAAAGTCGATTGATCTGACGGGCAATCTGCGCGAGCTTTCCGCGTGCGTACCCTTCCCCGCTGAGTTTGACGGCGAAGAAGAGATAGGAGGTCACGAGCGACTGTTTTACGGCGTTTTCTTCAAACAGATCGACCTGCGACGCGAGTTCCTGATCGGTGAGCTGAAAAAGGAGCTGGATTTCTTTCCAGTCATTGGAAGTCACTTTTCAGTTCTGTTTCTGTCTTCTGTTGAGGCTCCGAAAGGAGCCGTTTCC
>JAOZMR010000242.1 GCA_029934215.1 Pontiellaceae bacterium
CTCCGTTGGAAATTCCGTTTGGAAAGGTGAGTGTGATTTGTCCGCCGCGCCCGAGGCAAACAATGTCGAATGATGTTCCTTCCGCTTGTCCGAGTGCGTTGTTTGATTTTTTCCAATCTTCGGAAACGTTGGTTCCGTAGCTAACGGATTGAACGCCGCTCGCCCACGCTTGAATGGATGAGCTGTTTTTGTCGAGCGGCTGGTCGTCTGCCTGCGCGAGGAGGGCGAGGCTAGAAAGAAGGAGTCGCGCGATTTTTTTCATATTATAGCTCCATGGAGATTCCAACTTGTACGGCTTGTCCTGCGCCGGGATAATATCCGCCCGTGTATGCGGTGGAAACAAAGTCCTCATCGAGCAGATTTTCGGCTTTGATGAAGAATGTGAGTTTTTCGGTTGGCATGATGTCGAGTCGTGCACCGAGGAGTCCGTAGTCGTTTAGTTTATCTTTTTCATTGGCGAAGTCTCCGCCTTCAACTTGTGAGCCGACATAGGTGTAGTGCGTGGTGAGGCGTAGTTGTGGAACGGGTTCGATCCAAGCGGAAACTGTTCCGTGCGCCCACGGAACGAGTGGAATGGTTTTCCCAGCATTGGAATCTTCGGTGAAGCGGGCATCGACGAGGGAGCCTTGGGCGTGAATTCCCGCATATTTCCCGCTGTAGCCCGCTTCGAGTTCGGCACCGAGGCGTTCGGTCGCGCCGATGTTGATGTTGAGGTTTTGAACGTTGTCGTAGGCAATTTCGTTTTCGAGGATGGAGTAGAACGCGGTGAGAGAAAGGGTGGTATGTTCGTCGCTATATTTTAGACCCGCTTCAATTCCGTGGCCCTGTTCGGGTTCTAGGTTTTCGTTGAGCGGATCGCTGAGGGCGTATCCTTGATAGGCAGCGGTTTCATCTAAAACGGGGTAGCGATAGGAAAGATCGTAGCCAATCCAGAGGCTTAGGGTTTCGGTAGGTTGCCAAAGCAGAGAGGCTTCCGCCGCCCAGCCGTCTTTGTTGACGATTCCTTGAAAAGAGTTGTTTGTGTTCACGATCCGTTCGATTTGTGTTGGGTCGTAGTTCGGGTTCGGGACGAGACCGAAAACAGGATGATTAATGAATGGCGGGGAGGTGTGGACGAAGTCGTATTCCACATATTTGTTTTTGGTGCGTGTTGTTTCGTAGCGCGCTCCGCCGCTGAGGGTGATGTTTTCCAAAACTTCGTATTGTGCAAAGGCGTAGGGGCCGGTGGTGATGCGTTCGAGTTCCGCCCACGCTTTTAGGTCGCCATGGGTCGGGGCGGTCAGTTGGTCGTGTTTGAGTTTGTCGTAGAACAAATCCCATCCGAGAATGATGTGATTTTCCTCTGCGCCAAATTGAATGCGTGGCGCCAGAGAGAATCCTTGCGACTGGTTGCGGGCATAGATGCCACTCAGACTCCAGCGGGAGTCTCGAAAATTGTATCCGGCTCCGAATGTGGTTTTGCCCCAATCGTGATCGCCTTCCCAGAGTAGCGTGATCAATCCGTTTGTGGAGTTGATTTCTTGATTCCCAAGGTTGGAAGATTGCGTGGGGTCTTGTTCCATTTCCTCGCGAGTGAGCGGACCGGGGAGTTGGGTGTAGGTTTCATCCATCGAGGCCTTGATCGTGAGGCTTCCGTCGCCGATGTATCGCCCAATGCTCGCGTGTCCTGTTTTTGCCCAAGAAAGGGAGTGGTCGCGAAACCCTTCGTCGCGGAGATAGTCGGCTCCGGCATCGGCGTACCACGCACCCGCGCCGCCTGTAGCGAGGGCGGAATATTGCTCGAAGTGATTGTCGCCTTGAACCGCGCGCAGATGGAGCTTTGGATCGCCCCCTTTTTTTGTGGTGATTTTAATGACTCCCGCGAGCGCGTGGTTTCCGTAGAGAACATTTTGTCCGCCACGGATCACTTCGACGTACGCAATGTTCGCGATGGGGATTTGTGTCCAATTAATGGCGCCCATATCGGGGCGGTTGAGCTTATGTCCATCGACCTCCACGAGAACACGCAATCCGCTGTTTTCGCCGAATCCACGCATTGAAACCTCTCCGCTGGATGCGCTTCCGGTGCTACTGCGAAAGAGAATGTTTGCTTTTTTGCTGAGCAATTCAGGAACGGACGCGGCTTGGGAGCGTTCGATTTCTTTTCCTGAAATGAACGTGGAATCCGTCGGAGTTGTCGTGTTCACGCGCGTCGGAGTCGATGCCGTGACACGGATGATTGGTGCACGATTCGTTGGAATGGTTTCAGCGAACGCGCACAACATTCCGAGGCTGAGCGGGAAAGCAATAATCGCTGTTTGGAGTGTGCGCATTTTTGGTTTTTCGTAGACGACGGCTTCTAGCCTCGTTCAAATGAGCGAGCCGCCACAAAAGAAGCGTTCTGTTTTTTTCGAACGTATTGTAAAAACCGCCCGCGTCCTTTGATCAGAAGAGGCAGGATGCCTCTTCTACGTTTGGAGGGTTACGCTACGTCGGTTTGTTTGGTTTTTGCCCGTCGATAAACAAAGATGGATAGACCCCCAAGAATCCCGAGTAATGCGCTGGCTGGTTCTGGAACGGCTTGCAGGTCGTCCATCGCGAAGTAGGATGGTGTGTTCATTCCCCAGTCACCGTTATCTGAGGAGGAGAGCGAAAACTGAATGGAGCTGACGTTTTCGCCGAGTCCACTTAGGTCGACAAAGGTCCAGTCGGTAACCATGAAGTCCTCCTTGTTATCCCCGTCGGAATAGCTTGCAAAATCTGCAAGAGAGAAATCGACCGTTCCTTGGCTGGTGCTACCTGAATCAAACCCTTCAATCGTTAGAGTAAACCAGTCGCCTGTTGTGAAGGCAGTTGCTGGACCGTTACCGTTTAGGATGGCAAGTGCGGCGTAGGTGGTGTTGTTTGCGTAGAATCCGTTCACCGTTTGTGCGGATGCGAAAGAAACGGTTGGTGTTGCAGAAAAGCCTTTATATCCGACAGCATAGACTCCTGAGTCAGAGCGATCCAGTCCGTCTCCGTACACCGCGTACTGGTTTCCAAATCCAGCGGTTGTTGTGTCGTTGACATCCGAGTAGGTGAGACCTTGCCAGTAATAGCCGTAAGTCAAATCCTCCTCCATGCTGAAGGTCATACCATTGTCGGTCCAAGCATTACTCCCGCCTGTCCCTGGTTTGTGGTATCCGTTCGTACCTGTGTTTTTATCATCGAACGATGCGACAGTCGCAACGGCGTTGGATGCGAACATCCCGAGAAGCGCGAATAGCGCGATACATGTCTTCATGTGGTGCCTTTCTGTCTCTCTTGCGGAGACGGGTTGGTTTTGGCAGATTGGCGGTTTTCCGGCTTTACGGTTGCGCGACAGCGGCTGATTTGCACAGCACTTTCCCAATACAATCTGCATCAGCAACGGACGGTAGAGATCGCGGCAGAAAGCGTCAAGGAAATTCGAATTCAACAGCTTTTTTGTCCGACATATGGAGCAGGGTTTCCTGCCTGATCCATCGGCAAATCGGGTCCAACCATTGGAACGCATTCGGATTATTGCTGGCAGTCGTCGGGTACGTGTTCGGTGGAGTCCGCTGTTAGTGATGGCGGAACGACTTACTCTTGCACGGACTGGACGGGTGCGGGCTCGGTTCCAACCCTTGGAAATACTCATGCCACGGGCGCGATTGTTCTTTCTAATCCGAGCTTCTGACTGTTTTTACCCGTTTAATTGCCTTAAACCATTGCGGTTAAGCAGGTTGGGCAGAGTAGCCTGTTAAGCTTGTTAAATTTTACACCCATGTAAACCCAAGAATAAAACTTGCACTATTATCCCAAATAGAAACTTTCCGCCCGCTGTTCTCTTGCGAGAATCGTGGCGAAAAGACGAAAAAGTCAAAAAAAAGAACAATCGGCAACTTGACAAGCTTGCCCGACGAGACAATCGAGGCACTTCGAGCGGCTCTCAAGGGTGAGGTGATCCCTGCGTCGGAAGGAATCGTATCTCCTGAAAGTCTAATATCAATTCATGATGTCCGTCAACACGGTCATGTGGCAGCCATCTACTCCTGTCTTAAAAAGTCAGGTTTCTTAAATATGATCGATTCCAAATCTTCCCGAAAAAGGGATGTAGTTGCAACGATGATTATTGATCGGATCATCAACGGG
>JAOZMR010000243.1 GCA_029934215.1 Pontiellaceae bacterium
CCAATACATACCAAAAGCTAAAATCGGATGTCTTAATAATTTTTTCCATTTGCCATGCTCAACAAACACACCAAAAAAACGATATCGAACACCAAATTGCATTCTTATTATGGAATCATTCTTTCCCCATTTTAGCATATAATCATTCATTACAGTTGGATAATACGATTTCTTTTCAATATATCCTTTATACGACAACCTTCTTTCATCATGATATAAAGGTGTATCCATCAACTTTGTTTTTCCAATTTCATTAATTCTTCTATCTAAATCCCAATCCTCTCCAATCATAACATTCTCATCATATCCCCCAATCTTCAACAATACATCCTTTCTGATAAATCTTACACAATCTACCACAGTAGCTGAATAAAATGAACGTTCAAATCTTCTAATTTTATGAAAAAACCTATCGCCAAGTATAATTTCTTCGACATAAAGAGCTACTAATTCAGAATTTTTAATCATTTTTGCATAACAATGAGCTAAAAGCTCCTCGTGGAGTCTCATATCCGCATCTAATAATAAAATATATTTCCCACCAGAATTACTTATACCAATATTTCTCTGTACCGGCATACTAGGCTCTGCGAAAAAAATTTTATCTGTATATTGTTGAGCAATTTTCACAGTATCATCTGTCGAATGAGCATCAACAAGAATAATTTCATACCTATTTCTTGGAAAACTTTGCTTTACTACGGATCGTAGGCATTCATCAATATTTTTTTCTTCATTTTTGGTGATAATAACAACTGAAATATTCATCATTATCCTCATGTTAAGGAAAGTTTACATGTTCCAATGAATGACTTAACTCTATTTTATCATGATTTTTCATTAGAACTAAGTCTTTTACAACCTGATTATTTCTCATAAATAAACACGAACTACAAATCCTTTGCGGATTAAAATATTTTTTGTGGGGTTCATTAAAAAGTTTTTCCACTTCAATATTTTTCACTGTACCCCATTTTTCGTAATTAAATTTTCTTTCAGAACTTTTGATACCACTTTCTGATTCTTCTGCCAAAACTGTGATTGAATCACAAGCATAACAGTATGAATAACCAAATTCCGAATGACCAGTAGTATCCCAAAATGTATTGTAAATTTGCAAATAACAAAATTCTTCTTTCCACAACTCATGGGCTTCTTTTTTAGAACCATGATATTTTAATTGATGAAAAAAGTTTGAGGTTGGCTTTCCATTTTCATCAATTAACTTTAAATTAAAAAGATGTTCGGCTAAGTTTTTGTGAGCTACTAACTGAGCATCTCTGGTAAGATTACAGTCAGTCAATACTCGACAATAATCAAAACCAAATCTATTAAGTACATCACCAATTCGCAAAAGAATATCGTCTGTTGTCCAAGGACCATATACGTATGATAACCCAACTTTAATATTAGGATTATTTTTTATTGATTCTGGCATATATTGCCGGTTAAATTTACCATCTACATAAAATGGTGAGGCATCCTCAGGAGTTATAGATATACGTATCCATTTGAACTTTCTATAAATATTTTCATTTACTTTTTTTGGAAATCCGTTTGTAATTAATCCCATATCAATATCAAGCTGACTACACCAATCAACAAATTCTTCAAAATACGGCCACAAATTTGGTTGTCCACCACCAGAAAGAATAAGGCTTTTAAGCCTTATATCAGAACCAGTTATCTTTTGATAATCTCGATTGTACTCAGGAAATTGGTTAATATTAAACTCAGCTTGATCAAAATATAGTTTATGAATAAATGCTTTTGCATCATTCAAAGTGATAGAATCAGCCTTATTTCTTCTTATTGTAGAACAATAATGACACTTTGAACTGCATAATTGATGTAACGTCAACGTTGCTCTTATAATACTCTGGAAGCCTGTCTCTTTAAATTTTTTAAAGATTGGCCAATGATAAAAAAGTTTGTCTCCAGTAGCAGTAAAACTTTTTTCAGGTATGGTTATCTGGTGTCTTACTTGATCGGCACAAATAGACTTTCTGTTTTTTAAATCTTTAGACTCTAATTCGTTTTGATAAATATTAAATGACTCTGTATCACCTTTAAGATCAAAATGGGCAATAATATACCTTGCCACTTGTTCTGTTATATCCGGCATACCAATAATGTTATTATTGAAATCCAGAAGATTAAACTGGGTATGGAAAGCTTTAGCCCCACCTTTTTCTTTTGCCTTGATAAAGATACCATATTTTTTCGTTCTATTATTGTACCCATATTCAACTACATAATTAACTGTTTCCAATTTTAGTTCAGGCATATTTAATCCTCCAGTAAATATCTATTTTTTAATACAAAATAGGCATTCCCATTCTTATAGTGTTTCCAACTGCTTTTAACTTTATCCATGTTATAAGACCATGATGATACTTCAAAACCATTATTTTCAAATTTTTCTTTCCACCAGTTTGCATCCTCTTTTATCAAATGTGTGATATCAGCCTCATAATCAGGAATAATATACTTATTACCATCTCCCAATGGTACAACTACAAAACATTTATTTGTTTTTTTCAGAAAATGTTTAATCAATTCATCAATTTGTTCATAAGGTATATGCTCTAATACATCTTTTACTATAACCCAATCAAAACTTTTTTTAAAAGGTATTTCATTGGATGTCATCAGAACATTGTATTCCTTTATCTCTTCATGTGATTTACTTATTGCATACTCGGAGATATCACATCCATACGCCTCAAAATCAAGCAACCTGAATGCGTAAACTAGATAGCCTTTAGCGGAACCAAAATCTAAAATTCTTTCAAATTCCTTCATTCCGGCTATTTGTATAATTCGATATACTAAGGGAATAGTTAATTCCGGCACCCATCTGTAGTTTACATAACCGCTTTTACCCGTTGGAATACCATTTTCAAAATAGTTTTTATCGTATTCATTGGCTATTCTGTTTATATCATTCATAATGTAGATAAATCGAAAATGTTGTATGGGAACCTTCTATTAGTAGTTATTATTATGGAAACTAATGGTGTATTTATCATATTTTAACTACATTTAACTCATTAATAACGCGATGTTCAACTTTTTTAAAGTGATTGATAACTAATAAATATTATTAAACCTCAACAAGACTTTCAAATTGTAGAGGTGGTATACCAAGTAGGCGACTAAGAAAAACACCTATTGTATGTGCCATAGGAAAAAATAGGGACAGACCACATTTATTCTTGGAGCAACTTTCATCATCAATAGGTTTGAGGATTGTTTCTTCACTGAGACGAGTGCCTAAACCATCGGCTAAAATGACTGCTTTCATATTTTTTTAGTTCTATTTTTAGTTCAAGCATTGTCAACTACAATCGTTTCAATATTAGAATAAGACTGTTCTTGAATAGATAGCAAACAGTTTTCTATGTTTTTCGCTTCGTTTTTGGTGGTGATTATTATAGATACTAATGGAGTGTTCATTTTATATCAAACTCTTTGTTTCAATATATATTTTTATATTTTCTAAAGTTATACCAATTTCTACAAAATAAACCATAGCCAATTTTATCCCATTAATTGTGTCTTCTTCATTATTTGGATATTCATGGGTTAGCTTATTCCTAATTGTTCTAAAATTGAGCCATTTATCAGTATTATCAATAATTTCTAGTTTTTCTAATTTATCTAAAACATCAATTAACGACATGTTATCTTTATATTCACCAATGCGTTTGATTAATGCCTTAAACAGTTTATCACCCATAAAATCCTGCAATTTAATAAATCTAAAGATAAAAGCATCAATTGTTTTAATACGTTCTTTATCCTCATATATACTCAAATCTATTGGCAATTGCTTGATTTCATCATAGTTATCTTTTGCTCGGTTGAAATGTAAATAAGCAGTATCAATTGCTTCTTTTAACATAATAATATGCCCTCTTTTTTTGCAGTATGTAAAATGGGTTTATCTTGGGTAAACGGCGTTTTAATAATCAAATCAACTTTTCTTTCAGTGACATTTTTATAAATATCTCGCAAAAAATTGACTTGCGATTGCATATCTATATCATGCACACTTTCTAAAAGCAAATCTATATCCCCACCTTTTTTGTCATCATAGATACGACTTCCAAATAGATAAAGTTT
>JAOZMR010000244.1 GCA_029934215.1 Pontiellaceae bacterium
TCAGTTTATAGTGTTTCATTTACTCACCTGTTGGGTTGGTTTTTGATTTGATTGTCCGGTCAGATTAGCCGTTCCAACCCAACAGGTAACGCATATTTTTTAGAAATTATCTAACGGATTCAGGAAGAGTTCCAAATGTTGAAAAATAGAAGATTTTTCATAAAACGTAGACGAGCGCTTCCAGCCTCGTTCCTTGGGTGAACTGAGCTTGAGACCGTTCGTGCTCGGAAAAGTTAAACCACTAATATTTCACAAATTTTACCGCTTCGCCAATGGGCGGCGGAAAGGTGTTTTCTCCCGTTAACAATCGCGGAAATTTATCTAATCAAAAACCTCTATTCCGTTATTTCTCCATCTGGGTATTACCCAGATGCTTATACAACAAAAACTTACGATTTTCCACAACCGCTGCGCTAGAAATGGGGCATTTCCGATTGTTTATTTCCGATTTTTGAAATAATAAACTTCCAAGAGTTGGAACTCTTCTCTCCCAATCGGCAATGCCCTCCACCCTCCTCCAAAGAACCCACCCCGCCTGCTGCACCCGATTTTACAACGTTTGGAACTCGGTCATTAAAAATGCCTCTCACTTCGACATTCGAATTTCCTTGTTCGATATTCGATATTCCTTCCCCCTCCTCTCTTCTCTGCCCCCCTCCAAAGTTCCTCTAGCGATAGCGGGTGGTAAAAATGCGAAGAATCTGTGCGCGGAATCTGTGCGGAACGATTTTTCACCACCCGCTATCGCTAGAGGAACTTCGGAGGAAGTCAGAGAAAAGGGATTGAACTGGCTTCATTCAACTTCACATGCGCAGAAATTAGGGCCCCGCGGTTGGTAAAACGTCCCAGGGATCAGGATCAGAATAGGCTCAAGGCGGTTCATCCGCGGGACATTTTACCATCCGTGGGGACTTCTCTTTCCAACCTCTGGAAGAACCCACCCAGCCCTAAAGGGAATTCCCCAATGGTTGGAACCCTTTTTAGCGGAAATCTTCCATCGAAAAAACTGCGCCTTCTGCAAGAGGACGCCGGAGGATGCGTCCCAACAATACATGCTGTTCGCTCTCGGATAGCCCTGTGCCTGGACGGCGTAAAATCAAATGCTCTGGCGATAACCGAACCCCAACTGGCAGCGCCACAGCAGCCACCCAACTTCGCCGAGCCGCGTCCGCTACCGCCTGCTCCGTGCAAACAGGTTTTTTTACCCCGTCGCCAAGCGCCGCCTCCGCCTCGCGAATGCTAGCTACCATTTCTTGCAACTCATACGGCTCCAAGGATGCTCGATGATCCGGTCCTGGCAAATCGCGACTCATCGTAAAATGTTTTTCAATGACGCATGCACCCGCCGCTACCGCAAGCGGCGCCATCTGCGTACCGCTCGTATGATCCGAAAAACCAACCGGAACATTACATTCTTCAGAAAGCGTGCGGATAGCCCGCAGATTCAAATCCCGTGGGTTCGCTGGATAGTTGGAAACACAGTGCAAAAGAATCACCTGATCATTCTCAAGCCGCACCTCTTTAACAGCGACACGAACCTCTTCTAGGTCGGCCATGCCTGTCGATAGAATCACGGGTTTTCCCTTTCGAGCAACATGTCTCAAAAGGGAGAGATGGGTTAGCTCACCCGAGCCAAGTTTATAAAACGGAACCTCCAGCTCCTCCAAAAAATCTGCACTCGCCGCGTCAAAAGGCGTTGAGAGGAACGTGATCCCGATGGAACGGGCATAAGTTGCAAGTCGGCGAAAATCGTCGTGAGACAACTCCAACCCCTGCAACATCTCCAATTGAGAGACAGAACGGCCCAAATTACGTTGTTGATAGTCCGCGCCCGGCGTCTCAGCCGTCACTAGTTCCCGCGCAGTGAACGTCTGAAACTTTACCCCATCAGCACCTGCCGCATGAGCTACATCGATTAATTCAATCGCACGCTCAACACAGCCTGCATGATTCACGCCCGCCTCAGCAATAATAAAGCAAGGCTGGTTCTTTCCAAATTGAATTTCTGGTTCGTTCATGACCGGAATCGTTTCCTTATCCAAAAAGGCTGATCTATTTTCCCTTGTTCACATCCCACAACACATCAGAAAGACCAACGGCGCGTAGGGCGTCATAGACCTCTACCATGCTCCCGTAGGTCGCTCCCTTATCGCCTTTCAACACCACACGCAAATCCGCGGGCGCGCAACCGGCGGTTGCAAGAATAGTCTGCGCGGCGGAAAGACAATCCGCAACGCTTTGTTTATTCACAAACACAGTCTGATTAGCATCGACAGAAACCCATACCCGCTTTTTTTCGTCTTCCGGTTTCTGCGTTGTGGCAGATGCCCCAACATCCGGCAGTTCCACGCTTATCCCAAAGTCGGGACGCATTTGCACGAGCATGAAAATAAACATCACCATCAGCATAAAAATCACATCCATTAACGGAAGCATTTCGCCTCTGGATCGTTTTCGTTCTGGAATTTTCATGGCTCGACTTTCGCTCCGTCGTTACAAAGTGCCATCCATCCTTCGTGGAGCAGTTCGGCTGTTTCTGTCTGGCGTTTATGAGCTCGCGAAGAAAAGGCGTTGAAGGAAACCAAGCTAACCAACGCAACGATCAAACCAATCGCCGTGGTAAGCATCGCCACGGAAATACCGCTGACCATTAGGCCCGTATCCGGTGCATCCCCCTTCATCCCAGAGAAAGCCTGAATAATACCCAGAACGGTGCCGAGAATTCCAATCATTGGAGCGGCGGCGGCGTTTGTATCGAGCAGCGCAAGGAAGCGTGTCGTTTCGCGCACCTCGCGACTGAGAGCCACGTCGAGAAGCTTTTCATCCGTCTCAGCTCTATGTTCGTAGAGAAACGCAATCGCCCGCCCCTCTGGACTCGTGAGAGTTGCTTTTGGATTCACTCCTTTCCGCAGCCGACTCAGCCAGTCCGTACGCAATCGATCCGAAACCGGTCGCCCCTTCTTCATCCAGAACCAGCTTCGCTCAAAAATTACTCCCAGCGAAAGAACGGAGAGAATCACTAGCACCTTCCCTAGCGGTCCCGCCTGTTGGATCATATTCGTTAACATTATATCTCCTTCTTATTTTTCATCTATCAAACACATCTATCTACCTAAATAAAAATCGCGTTCTTTATTCTTTAGGTTCATATCGCAAATTCGTGCTGCCCAGGCTCTATCGTCTCTTGAGAGCATTTTCCCCTTCGTTTTCAGAATTTGCACATATTCCTTAAAGAATACGCGATACGCAGCCTTCGCATCATTCCGATAAAACAAAACAACCGCATGGCATTTGGTAACCTTCAATCCATCTGCTGAATTTTCGTCGATAATACGTCGAGCCCTCTCTACAAACGCATCCAGCCCCTTTTTGTTTCCCGACTCAAACAGCGAAAAAACCTTCACTGCAACAAGCTCCTGATCCATAGGCGCACTCACGAGCAGAGAAGACGCATCCTTCTCTGCTTCAACATAATTCTTGAGCAGATAATTCAGTCGACACCGTTGAAGTCGAGCTTGTCCATCATCGTCTGGATGACTTGAAATGGCTTGAGTGAAATCAGAAATGGCCAACAAAAACTTGCCTAATTTTTTATTCGACATACCCCTATAAAAGAAGGACTCATACGAAGAATCTCCCCCCGCAATCGCGATCGAATATTTCAAGACCGCATTTGCATAATCGCCCCGGTCATAAAATTGTTTAGCCTCCTGCTCTGGAGCAAGCACCTTTTCGATCGACGTGGCGCACCCGACCAACATCGCCAAAACACCAATAAACACAACATATTCAATCTTTTTTTTCATACATCTCCATTCCATTGACCGCAGAAACTCATGCTAAACAAACATCATAGACCTTTAACAAACAAACCTTCCAGTACTTTCCCACATTTATCGTTCAGGCGACATAAATATGACGAGGTTAGATCCCCTTTTTGTTTCACCAATTCCCATTCATCGCTCTCTTGCGACCACACTCCAGCCGTCATACAAAACGGTGATTTTCGGATTTTGTCTCGCACGTTGAACGCAAGTCTCACCCTGGTCACAAGACATGAATGGCACTAAGGGGAGCGGAAATATTCGAAGTACCATTTTTCAACCCAGAAAACCCTTTAT
>JAOZMR010000046.1 GCA_029934215.1 Pontiellaceae bacterium
GGTCAAGACAACTGCACCTGTGGAGCACCTTCATACTTGTGGGTAATAGAAAGATTATGGAGGGAGCTGGAAGCTCCCACACTTATAGTGCGGGAGCATCTTGCTCCATTTAAACTCGATGCGAAACCAAAAAAAACGGTGATCCAATATGGATCACCGTTTCAGAATTCCAAGGTTTGGAACATTTATATAATGTCGATGCTGTCGACATCATGGAGCGTGACAACTGCACGTTTCCATGCGGCTGTTTTCCCAGCACTTGCTGTGCGTTGACGCTTTTTCTTTCCTGGGCGGTTCATTGTGTTGACTGCAACGACTTTCACTTTGTAGAAGTCTTCAACCGCCTGCTTGATCTCCGCTTTGTTGGCTTTTGGGTTAACCTTGAAGAGGTACTTGTTTTCTTCATCGGCAAGGCGTGTAGCCTTCTCCGTTAGCAGTGTTTTGTCAATTACTTGATAGATATCTTTCATTATATTTCCTTTAGACCATACGCTCTTCGAGCTTTTCCATCCCTGCTTTAGTCATCACGATCTGCGGATAACGAACAATTTGGTAGGTGTTTACGTTGTCGGCGCAAACCACTTCTATGTCCTGTAGATTCCGTGCGGCAAGACAGATTTTAGTGTCCATTTCACCGATAATCAGAAGTGTTTTGCCTTTCATTTCCAAGGCTTGGAAAATAGAGGTGAGTTCTTTTGTTTTGGGAGCATCCAGTTGAATGGAGTCGATCACTGTGATCGAGTTTTCATCCGCCCGAGTTCCAATGGCGCGAGCAAATGCAAGCCTCGCTACTTTTTTAGGCATGTCCTTGCGAACTTTCCGCGGATGCGGTCCCCAAGCAACAGCACCGCCGCGCCAGATGGGCGACTGCTTGTAACCCGCTCGGGCACGACCTAGACCTTTCTGTTTCCAAGGTTTTGCTCCTGTTCCGGCAACCGCACCTTTGCCCTGCGTGTTCGCAGAACCTTGGTGCTGTGCAGCCTGATAGTTTACAATAGCTTGAAAGAGTGCCTGTTCACCTTTTTCGGTTACGGCGAATTTATCGCTTAGGCTTACTTCGCCCAGCATCTTTCCTGTAGAATCTTTTAGTGGCAACGTACTCATGTTCTTCCTCTCAAATTATTTCTTTTTGAGTGCTTCACGCAAAATTAGCGTGCTGCCATTAGCACCGGGGACGGCGCCTTTAAGCAATATCAAATTATCTTTCGCACGAACTTCAACCACTCTCATGCTTTGAGTCGTAACGTTTACGTTCCCCATGTGACCGGGCATTTTCTTTCCTTTGAAAACACGCCCTGGGAATGTACACATTCCGATGGATCCCGTTCGGCGATGCATATGCGAACCATGCGATGCACGTCCTCCGGAGAAGCCGTGGCGTCTTACAACGCCCTGAAAGCCTTTTCCTTTTGTTGTGCCTGATACATCTACAAAGTTGATGTCTTCAAAGACGGCGGCTGTGAGCGTGTCGCCCGCTTTCGTTTTGTCGCTGGCGTCTACACGAACTTCGCGAAGTTCTCGCATCGTATCTACACCTGCTTTTTTAAACTGACCGCGCAACGGTTTGGTGACGCGGCTTTCCTTCTGCGCTCCGAAACCGAGTTGAATCGCTTCGTAGCCGTCGGTTTTCGTCGTCTTGCGTTGAATGAC
The DNA here is from genome assembly GCA_029934215.1 of Pontiellaceae bacterium. Classification (GTDB taxonomy): domain Bacteria; phylum Verrucomicrobiota; class Kiritimatiellia; order Kiritimatiellales; family Tichowtungiaceae; genus Tichowtungia. The sequence continues at coordinate 1,651 of JAOZMR010000046.1, forward strand.
ACTGCACGGACCCGCTTCAATCACGGTTACCGGTACACGACGACCTTCTTTATCGAAGATCTGGGTCATTCCCAATTTTTTTCCAATTAGACTTTTCATGATATCGCTTAGATTTTAATGGTGATGTCCACGCCCGCCGGAAGATTTAGCTTTTTGAGCTCATCTACGGTTTTGATGGTCGGGTCGATAATATCCAGTAAACGCTTGTGCGTCCGGATCTCAAATTGCTCCATTGCTTTTTTGTTCACAAACGGAGAGCGGTTGACGGTCACCCGTTCAATGCGTGTTGGCATTGGAATGGGACCCGCTACGCGAGCCCCTGTGCGTTTTGCTGCTTCAACAATATCCTTTGACGAGGCATCGAGAACTCGATGGTCGAAGGATTTAAGACGTATGCGTATGCGTTGATTATTCATAACTTTATTTCTAGGTACGGTTTAAAATCGTCTCCTGCATGGCTTCTGGAACCGTTTCAAAGTTCATCGGTTCCATTGTGTAACTGGCGCGCCCCTTTGTTAGGGATCGTAGTGTGGTGGCATAGCCGAACATTTCGGCTAGCGGCACATCCACATGTACAAGTTGCACGCCATCTCTTGCTTCGATCTCGCGGATTCGCCCGCGACGACCATTCAAATCGTTCATTACGTCGCCCAGATGTTCTTCTGGAACAATGATTTCGAGCTTCATAATCGGCTCGAGAAGTGTTGGGTTTGCATTTTCGACCGCGCAGCGCAGTGCCATTACTGCCGCAGTTCGGAATGCGATTTCGGTTGATTCAACTGTGCGTGCTTCGCCGCCTGTCACAGTTACGTCGAGGTCGACTAGTGGGCAGTTGCCAAGTACGCCGGTCATTAGCGCATCTTTAATCCCTTGTTCAATTGGGAGGTAAAATTCTCTTGGGACACTGTCTTTTGGAATGTTCAGCTCGACCTTGTTTCCGGTGGAACGTTCACGCGGAGAAACTTCCACGACGAGGTTTGCGAAGTGACTTCGTCCGCCGATTTCGCGTTCGAACGTAAAGGAGCCGGTCGCGGTTTCTTGTACGCTCTCACGGTAGGCGACTACGGGTTTACCCGCATTTGCTTGAACCTTAAATTCGCGAAGGATTCGATCTTTTATGATCTCCAGGTGAAGTTCACCCATGCCGTTAATGATGGTTTGCCCTGTGTCTTCGTTGGTTGTTACGCGGAATGTGGGATCTTCTTCCATCATGGATTGAAGCGCGGCGGTGAGTGAGTCTCGATCGGCCTGCGTTTTGGGTTCAATCGCCATTGCGATGACTGGCTCTGGGAACTCGATGCTTTCGAGAACGATGCTTTTGTTTTCCGAGCAAAGCGTGTCGCCCGTTGTAAATTGTTTGAGACCCGCGATTGCGCCGATTTCGCCGGCGAATAGTGTTTCTACGTCTTCGCGGCTGTTTGCGTGCAAACGAAGCAGGCGACCGATTTTTTCGCGTTTGCGAGTGCGGGGATTGAAAACGGTCTGTCGTTTTTCAAGTTTACCTGAATAGATGCGAACAAATGCGAGTTTTCCGACAAACGAGTCGGTTGCCATTTTGAAGGTGAGTGCGCTGAGAGGCTCAAAGTCGCCGGGTTCGCGAACTTCCGGAGTTTCTGTTTTTGGATGAATACCTTCAACGGCTGGAATATCCAACGGAGAGGGTAGATAGTCGACTACGGCATCGAGTAATGGTTGAACTCCCTTGTTTTTTAGCGAGGAACCGCAGAGAACGGGAACGATGTGACCGTTGATTGTCGCGCGACGAATCGCTGAGCGCAGTTGATCGAATTGGACGTCCGCTTCTTCTAAATAGATTTCGAGAAGTTGTTCGTCAACATCTGCGATTTTTTCGATGAGTGCGGCACGCTGTACTTCAGCGGTAATTGCAAGCTCTTCGGGTATGGCGATTTCCTCGACCTCGCTACCCATGTTCTCTTCTTTAAAGAGAAAAGCTTTCATGGTGACGAGGTCAACAAAACCCTTGAAATTCTCTTCGCTTCCCCACGGAAGCTGAATTGGAATGGTCGGAGCGGCTAGTTTTTCGTGAAGTTCAGAAACGACGTGGTCGAAGTTCGCTCCCATCCGATCCATTTTGTTCACAAATGCTAAGCGAGGAACGCTGTATTTTTCGGCTTGCCGCCAAACCGTCTCTGATTGGGGTTGCACGCCGCCAACTGCGCAAAAAACACCGACCGCGCCGTCGAGTACGCGAAGTGAACGTTCCACTTCTACGGTAAAGTCCACGTGCCCGGGGGTGTCGATGATGTTAATTTGGCGCTTTTTCCAGAGGCAAGTTGTTGCCGCGCTGGTGATGGTGATTCCGCGTTCTTGTTCCTGTTCCATCCAGTCCATGACGGCTGTGCCTTCATGAACTTCGCCCATTTTGTAGACGCGCCCTGTGTAATAGAGAATGCGCTCAGTCGTCGTGGTTTTTCCAGCATCGATGTGAGCGACAATACCGATATTGCGAATCGATGCTAAGCCGTGCTCACGCGCCGCATCTTCCCGTTGGGAAGATGCAGAACACGTCGCATTTTTTGCGTCTTTTTTCACAATAGTCGTCATTTCAAATCTCAAAGAACAGGGTGGAATCGAGGGATTCCGGTACTACCAGCGGTAATGAGCAAAGGCTTTGTTTGCCTGTGCCATTTTGTGCGTATCGTCGCGTTTTTTTACAGCCGCGCCTTGATTGGCGAAGCCATCCATCACTTCGTTAGCTAAAGCACGACGCATTGGCATGCCTTTACGAGTTTTGGAGTATTTGATTAACCAGCGACAAGCTAGAGCAGTCTGACGCTTTGGGCTCACTTCGAGCGGCACCTGATAGGTTGCTCCACCAACACGTTTGGATTTCACTTCCAGCTTTGGTTTGATATTTTCAATCGCACGATTAAAAACAACCAGCGGGTCTTCATCCTTCATCTTGGTTTGAATATCATCGAGCGCACCGTATACAATTGCGGCGGCTGTGGATTTTTTCCCCTTACCCATCACACTATTAATCATGTAAGCTAAAAGCTCACTGTTATAGCGTGGGTCTGGGATAATTTCACGTTTTACTGCTGCGCGTCTTCTTGCCATAATTTAAACCTTTTTAAGCCTTCGGCTTCTTAGCGCCGTACTTGGAGCGGCCTTGTTTACGTCCATCTACACCGAGGCAGTCAAGCGCACCACGAACGATGTGATAGCGAACCCCAGGTAAATCCTTCACACGTCCTCCGCGAACAAGCACCATGCTATGTTCCTGAAGGTTGTGACCTTCTCCGGGGATGTACGCATTAATTTCCCGACCATTTGTTAAACGAACACGAGCCACTTTACGCAACGCGGAGTTCGGTTTCTTCGGGGTTTGTGTTTTCACCAAGAGACAGACTCCGCGACGTTGCGGACATGCTGTCAACGCAGGGCACTTCTTCTTTTTCTTTAGCGGAACACGTGGTTTTCTTACTAGTTGATTAATTGTTGGCATAAAATCTTTCCTTCCTCAAAAACGAGCGGCAGATAGTATGGTTCATTCGTCCAAGTCGCAAGCATTTCATTCGTTTTTTTTCGGGAATTTTTAGATGTATCGCTTGATGAGCGCAAAAAGCCAGGCCTGTAGGCACTTTCTTGCAGATCGTCAACTTGAGTTTTGCAGGAGAAATCCCAAACATTGGAACAAAAAAAGTCCAATGCTTGGAATTTCGACACTAAAGGACGATTAGAAAAAGGATGGATCCGACGAGTCCGATTGCGGTTAACCAGTAGACGGGCTTCACGGGCATGATGCCGTCGTTCTTCATCGCTTTGCCGAACATTCCGCCTTGAACTGCGGCGAAAAGACCAAAGTGCGAGATCGCAGATGCGGCACCCATGCCTGCGTGGTTGATTGGGATTCCGGCGAGGTGTTGGATGATGAAACTACCAAATACCGCCATCAGCTGCCATCCGAAGCAGAAAAGTATGAGTCCGTTCACTTCTTGGACTTTCCGTCCTTCCGCTTTGCGAAGTTTTCGTAGGGCGAATGTTGTGATGAGTGCCCTGGAGGATTGCGACGGATGCGGCTGGGAGTGTGATTAGGGCTCCTTTTGATGCGCTGTACGCGAGGATGGTAAAAACGAAGAGGTGGCTAAAGAACGGGATGTTGATCATGATGGGTGAACGCGCGGCAGCGTCTGGTCCTAGATCTTCTGCGGTGCAGGCTCCGGTTAGCCCGAGGTGGGAAAGTGACCCCGCCATGCTTGGCGCAAGGTTTCTGATGTGCTTGGCTTTTCCTGCTTTGATTAAAAGAAGTAGGCCTCCAAACATCCATAAGAGCTGACCAAAGAATCCGTAGCCGATCACTTTAGACATTCCATGGATGGAAAATGCGTGAAGCATACGAGAGCCCCCAACTAGAAAGTTTGCGGCGAGGACGATTGGGATTCCCGCAGCATGGTGGGACCAAAGCGCCAGTTTGTCGCAATTGCGTCGAGGGATGCGGAGAGAATCATTGCAAAGAAGATCTGCGAAAGTGGGATGATTCCAGAAACCCATTTTGAGACGAAGGAGGAGGCGATGAGCAGGAGAAGAATGGCAACGAATTCGGTGAGTCCTTTAATTAAGTAAAGGTGTTTATTTCGAATGGTTACCCGTGAGTCGATGATGATGAATGTTCCCATAAGCCCTAAGTAGGTGAGGATGGGGTATGATTTTGCAAGCGAGCCTTCTCCGAGTTCTTCCATGATTAGGACGTAGGCGCCTCGGATGGCAAGGAGTATGAAGAAGGCGCGTATGATGAAGAATAGTTGTGTTCGTTTCGTGCCGAGAAGAATCTCTTCCTGCGACTGAACCACAAGATATTCAACCTTTAGGTGCTTTTTCGTGATAATTTTGTTCAGTTCCTGTCCGCCGACAAAAAAATGTGACGATCAGGACGATGACGGTCACGTTGCTCATTAGTCCGACGATTTCGAAGCTTGGAAGCCCCTCTTCGGCAACCCCGCTTCGTTCGAGGAGGACTCCCATGAGCAGAGCAAAAACAACGATAATGAGAATGGGCGAGTATTTTGTGCCGGCAACTACCGTCCGCGCAAGTAGGATGATTGGGATTAATAGGATGAAGGCGAGGAATAGCTGGTTTAAACTGGATGCATCCATGGCTGGTTTTCTCTCTATTACACTTGTGTTGCATTGAGCTGTAGTGTATACGCCAAGAATCCGTATGTCATACATATTCTTTGTGAAAATCTTGCCTGCGTTGGCTTGGTTGCCCCGCACTCTATGAAGCGCCTATTGTTGAATTGCGCACTTCATTATTTGTGCAAGCACGCTTCGGCGAGTGCGGATTCGAGTGCATCTGGGTTGCGACCGCCGGCTTGGGCTCGGCTTGGTTTTCCGCCTCCGCCGCCTCCACATTGTTTGGCGATGGCTCCGACAATTTTGCCTGCGTTTTTGCCTTCTTTCACTAGGTCAGGTGTGACCGCGCAGACGAGCGCGACTTTTCCATCAGAGGCTCCAGCGAGGATTGCGATGGTGGTTTTTAGTTGCGGTTGTAGGGCGTCCATGACGGCGGCGAGGAGTCCGGCGTCGGCGGCGCCCATGTTTTCGATGAGAAGTCCGTTTTCAACTTTGGCGAGTAGCTCTTCGGCGATGGCTGGGGCCTGTGCCTGCATTTCGGCGGCGCGTGCTTTTGCTACGGCTTTTTTTTCTTCAACTTCTTTGGCTTTGGATTCTGCTTCGGCGGCTTTGGTTTTTTGCTCTTCGATGAATTTTTCGGCGTGTTTTCCGCATGCGGCTTCGATGCGGCGGATGCCGGCGGCGATGGATGATTCGCTCATGAGTTTGAAGGAGCCGAGGGCGGAGGTGTTGCTGGCGTGGAGTCCGCCGCATAGTTCCATGGAGAAGCCGTCGAAGGTTCCTTCGGTTCCGCCGATTTGAACGACGCGTACGATGTCGCCATATTTTTCGCCGAAGAACTGCTGGATCGCAGGGTGCTTCTGCACTTCGGTGAAGGGAATCTCTGCGGAAAAGACAGGTTCGTTGGCGTCGATCTTTTCATTGATCAGTTTTTCAATCGCCGCTTTCTGCTCGTCGGTGAGTTTTTCTGGGGCGTTGAAGTCGAAGCGGAGGCGGTCGTTTGCGACGAGCGATCCGCGTTGGCGGGCGTCTGTGCTGACGATTTCGTGAAGCGCCCAATGGAATAGATGGGTTGCGGTGTGGTGATATTGGATGTAGGCGCGGCGTTCGGTATCGACGGATATTGTTATGATCGTGCCGTTTTTCGGCGGAGTTCCTACGGTTAGTTTACAAGCGTGGACGATGAGCTCGCCTTGCTGCTGTGTGTCGATGACTTCCATTTTTCCGCCTTCGTACGCGATGCTGGCGTGGTCGCCGAGTTGACCGCCCATTTCGGCGTAGCAGGGGGTGCGGTCGAGAATGATGCTGAATGTTCCTTCGTCAGATTTGGAAACGGCTTCGATGGTGGCTGCGGTTTCCAAGGTTTGGAAGCCGACGAATTCGGAGGGTTTCGCGTCGAGCATTTCGCTTTCGACGAGTACGATGGATTTTTTTGCGGCGTGGTCGGCTCGGGCGCGTTCGCGCTGTTCGTTCATGAGGGTTTCGAAGCCTTCGGCGTCGACGGTCAGGTCGCGCTCACGGGCCATCACTTCGGTGAGGTCGAGCGGGAAGCCATACGTGTCGTATAGGACGAATGCGATTTCTGCTGGAATGAACCGTTCTCCTTGTTTAAGTCGGCAGAAGCTTTTTGCCTTCAAAAGGACGTTGGTTTTTTTTTCGAAAAGACGACTCTGTTTAATTGCTTTGATGAGTGTTCGGTTCTCTGGAGGATTGCGATCTAAGTCGGAGGTTGAGATTCCCCAATATTTTTCGAGCAAGGGAAAAAGTGTTTCGGTTGTAGTGGGAGTCCATGCCACTTCATGAATTTGGAGTTCTCTGCAAAGATCTGCGCATTCCTCGAAGAGTTCAATGCCTCGATCGAGGGTGCGGGTGAAGGATTCTTCTTCGGCTTTGATTGTTTTTTCGATGCGGTCGCGGTGGGTGCGTAGTTCGGGGAATGCGTCGCCGTAGGTTTGGGCGATGGTGTCGGCGAGTTTGTAGAAGAAGGTTTTTTGAAAGCCGAGGGTGCGCCCGGTGCGGACAGCTCGGCGGAGGATGCGGCGCAGAACGTATCCGCGACCTTCGTTGGAGGGGATGATGCCGTCGGCGATGGAGAAGGCGAGGCAGCGAATGTGGTCGGCGATGACGCGGAAGGCGATGTCGACGGGGTCGGTCATCGAGGAGCCGTAGGTTTTGCCGCTCATTTTTTCCAGGGTTTGGAAGATTGGTGTGAAAACGTCGGTTTCGTAGTTGGAGATGGTACCTGAGAAGTCGGTGAAGCATTGGGTGCATTGGATGATGGAGCATGCGCGTTCGAAGCCCATTCCGGTGTCGACGTGGCAAGCGGGTAGTGGGGCGAAGTTGCCGTCGGTGTCGGCGTTGAATTGGATGAAGACGAGGTTCCAGATTTCGATGCAGTCGGCGCTGTCGGCGTTGACTTTTTCGGCGCCGCAGTTTCCTTCGGGGGTGAGGTCGACGTGGAGTTCGGAGCAGGGTCCGCAGGGCCCGGTGTCGCCCATCATCCAGAAGTTGTCTTTGCGGTTTCCGGTGACGACGCGTTCGGCGGGGAGATGTTTGAGCCAAAGTTCTTTGGCTTCTAGGTCGGCTGCGGATTTTTCGTCGCCGCCGAAGTAGGTGGCGTATAGGCGATTTTCTGGGAAGCCCCAGACCTTTGTGAGTAGTTCCCATGCCCAGTCGATGGCCTCGGTCTTGAAGTAGTCGCCGAAGGACCAGTTGCCGAGCATTTCGAAAAAGGTGTGGTGGTAGGTGTCGGCGCCGACATCTTCGAGGTCGTTATGTTTTCCGCCGGCGCGGATACATTTCTGCGTGTCGGTGGCGCGTCCGGGTTTGTATGGGCAGTTGGATTGTCCAAGAAAAATCGGGACAAATGGGTTCATTCCGGCGTTGGTGAAGAGTAGATTGGGCGCGTCGGGTAGGAGGCTTCCGGATTTTACGACGGTGTGCTGTTTCGATGCGAAGAAGTCGAGAAAGGATTGGCGGGTTTCTGTTGAGGTCATAGGGCTGTTGCTTTTTATGGGGTTGATTTTTGTAGGGTGAGGACTGTAGCATGATTGGCTTCGATTTCACGGAATTTTTTCCGAGCATTGGAAAAAGTGTCGCTCGCTGTGGCGGAGTTTGAGTGTGTTAGATGAAAAGGTGGGGTAGGGTTTACGAATGAAGTGCGTCAGAATTTTAGGAATCGATACATCGTTGCGTTCGTCGGGCGTGGCCGTGATTGAGGTGAGCGGGCAGAGTATGCGTGCGCTTGCGTATGGAAATATTAAGAATAAGCCGAAGCTGAAGCATTCGGAGTGTCTCGCCGCGATTCATCGAGAAATCGACAAGCTGATTACAGAATTCTCGCCAGACGAGGTGGCGATTGAGGGGGCTTTTTTTTCAAAGAATGCCAAGACTGCGATGATTCTCGGGCAGGCTCGTGGAACGGTATTGGCTTTGAGCGCGTTGCGGAGTTTGCCGGTGTATGAATATTCTCCGCGCTCGGTGAAGCAGGCCGTGGTGGGAGTTGGCTCGGCTCAGAAGAACCAGGTTGGCGCAATGGTCGTGCGATTATTGGGTTTGAAGGAGCCGCCGCAAGAGGATGCTGCGGATGCGCTCGCGATTGCAATTTGCCATACTCATCAACGTGGTGTGCCGGAAGCCTTGCGTTCACAACCCATTTGATGGTAGCGTCTGTATTCGAACACGAAAAATTAAGGAGAAAGCACGGATGGAAATCAATGAAATCAAAAAAGTCGTGAAAATGATGAAGGATAATGATCTTTCCGAATTTGCGTTAGAGGAGGAGAATTTTAAATTGAAACTCAAGCGAGGTGGCGAAACGGTGACACAAGTTGTTTCCGCTCCGCAGATGGTTTCCGCGCCCGTTGCGGCTCCCGTTATTCCTCTGCCTGCCGCACCCATCGCAGCCGTAGAGGCACCCGCTGTGGATGACGGGTTGGCTGAAATCACATCTCCAATGGTTGGAACTTTTTACAGTTCGCCGTCTCCGGATACGGATGCGTTTTCTTCTGTGGGGATGGAGGTCGGTGAGGATTGTGTGGTTTGTATTGTGGAAGCAATGAAGGTGATGAACGAGATTAAGGCTGGCGTGAAAGGCACGATCAAAAAGATCCTCGTCGATAACGCTACGCCCGTTCAGTTCGGTCAGCCGCTCTTTCTTGTTGAGGAAGCATGATTTAATGGATCAAGGGTTAAGGTTTGTGTGTTAGGGTTCAAGGGAAGCGATTCTTTTTGAATGCTGGAATCCAGTTTCCTTGCATAAGCCTTATCACCTAGCCACCCGAAACGTAGAACCAAACCACTTAAACTAAAGGTTAGTTATGTTTGAAAAAGTACTAATTGCCAATCGCGGCGAAATTGCGTTGCGAATTATTCGAGCCTGCAAGGAGATGGGTATTCGGTCGGTCGCGGTATACTCCGACGCCGATGCGGAGTCGCTTCATGTACAAATGGCGGACGAGGCCATTTGTATCGGCCCTGCCGCTGCGACGGATAGCTACCTGAAAATAGCCAATATTATCAGCGCTGCGGAGGTAACCGATGTGGATGCGATTCATCCAGGTTACGGTTTCCTCGCCGAAAATGCGCATTTCGCGGAAATCTGCAAAAGTTGCAATATCACCTTTATCGGACCCAAACCAGATTTGATCCGCAACATGGGGGATAAGGCGATTGCTCGAAACACAATGAAAGAAGCTGGCGTTCCGATTACGCCCGGCTCGGATGGGATTCTACCGGATTCCGATGCAGCCATTGAGCTGGCTCGTGAGATGGGCTATCCAGTGCTCGTGAAAGCCGTCGCCGGTGGCGGTGGCAAAGGGATGCGCGTGGCGCATAATGATGTCAGCCTCGCGCAGGGATTCATGATGGCTGGTGCCGAAGCAGAAAGCGCGTTCGGAAATGGTGACTGCTTTATGGAGAAATACATCGAATCTGCTCGGCATGTCGAGGTGCAGATTCTTGGCGATAAACACGGGAATGCGGTTCACCTTGGCGAGCGCGACTGCTCCATTCAGCGGCGGCACCAGAAACTGGTCGAAGAGTCTCCCTGTCCAACCCTGAACGATGAACAGCGAAAAGAGCTTGGCGATATCGCTGTGCGTGCCGCCAAAGCGGTTCAATATGATAGCGCCGGAACCATCGAGTTTCTATACGATGAAACGGAAGAGAAGTTTTACTTCATGGAGATGAACACACGAATTCAGGTGGAGCATACCGTGAGTGAAGAAGTGACGGATATTGACCTGATGAAGGAGCAGATTCGTATCGCCGCAGGTGAACCCCTATCGTTCACGCAAGACGATGTGAAAATGAAGCACCACGCGATAGAGTTTCGAGTGAATGCAGAGGATCCATACAACAACTTCATTCCGTCGCCAGGGAAGGTCGAAGAAATTCATTTCCCTGGGGGGCCCGGTATTCGCGTGGACTCTCATGTGTATAGTGGATATACCATCTCGCCGTACTACGATAGCATGATTGCTAAAATCATTGCACGCGGATCCAATCGCGCCGAGGCGCTGGCCCGTTTACATCGCGCACTTGAAGAATTCACCATTAACGGACCGCACACAAGCGTTCCGCTGGGCGAGGCTCTACTGGGCGACGAACGTTTCAAAAAAGGTGAATACAATACAGCATTCCTTGAAAAATTTATGCACGACAATTTTGTCGGCGAAAAATAGACCGCTGATGCGGTAGTTATTAGATGGAGAAAAACGATGAACAATAAAGAAAAAGAAATAGCCCCTCCTGGGCAGAACTACCCAGTTCCTGAACCCATACGCGACGATGCTGGACTCGGTTCCGTGCGAATACACAACAACGTCATATCTGTGATTGCTCACGAAGCGGCGGATAATGTTCCCGGCGTGATAGAGCTTTCTGGGACATTGGTGGATGGATTGGCTGATATGATAGGCAAACGCTCCCGCGATCGCGGAATTCGCGTCGCCGTTCAGTCCGAAAACACCATCACAATTGAACTCACCGTTGTACTAGAATATGGCGTTAATATCCCAGAAACCTGCGGGGCACTTCAGGCAGAGGTACGCACATCCGTCGAGGCAATGACCGGCAAAAAGGTGCAGGCGGTTAACGTATCAGTACAAGGCATCCGCCGCGCCGCGAATGATTCCTTAGAGGAGGTATAGCCATGAAACGTTTTCTTCACCTGCTTGCAGGGGTTAGCATCTGGATATCCTTCGTAGGCGTAGGGGGTGCATTTGTTTATGCAAATCTTCCATTCGGGCATGCTGTTTGTGTACTAGAGCCTTCAGCAAACCGCTGGATGGGACTTGGAATTGGAGCACTCATGGTTCTGGTTTCGCTCCTACATCTGTTCACATTTGCTCCGCGCAGAAAAAAAACGAAAACCATATCCTTTGATACAGAAGGAGGAATCGTTTCAATTAGCGTAAACGCCGTGTGTGATTTCATTCAAAAGCTCGGCGACGAATTTGAATCTGTAAAAAACATCGATCCAAAATTGCACTCAGAGAAAGACATGGTCAGCATCGAACTCAACTTAAAGGTTCGAACCGGAACTAGAATACCGGAGCTCTCAGCACAACTACAAAATCGAGTACGCGAAAGTGTTCGAGAAGGACTCGGCATTGTCGATGTTCACGAAATCAAAATAAACATCTCAGAAATCGTCGGCAACCCGCCTCCACCGATTGAATTAGACGGTGAAAAAGATCCAGATGAGAGTACCCACCAAAGATAGAATGTCTGCCGCATAAAAAGACAGAAAGTCTCTTATTTCACAACTACCCAACAACAACTACCCAATACCCAACAACCAATACCCAAAAACCATGAAACCATCCCTAGTAATTGTCGGCTCCATTGGACTCGACACCATAGAAACACCCCGCGAGAAACGAGTTGAAGTTCTCGGCGGCTCGGTCAGCTATGCCTGCGCCGCCGCCTCATTTTTTGCAAAAACCGGCATGGTCGGTGTGGTCGGCGCCGATTTCCCGACTGAACATCGCGAGCTATGGGAACGCATGGGGATCGACCTTACAGGATTGCAAACGGAAGAAGGTAAAACCTTTCGCTGGTCTGGCGTGTACGAAGAAAACATGGACAACCGCGAAACGCTTCTCACCGAACTCAATGTATTGGAAAAATTCTCCCCCGAATTGCCGGAAACCTATCGCGATGCTCCATACCTGTTTCTAGGAAATATCCACCCAGCACTTCAGCTGCAAGTACTCGAACAGGTACGTTCACCCAAATTTGTTCTCATCGACACGATGGACTTTTGGATCAATACCGCACGCGACGAACTCATTAACGTCGTCGGTAAATGCGATATGCTCACACTAAACGAATCCGAGGCACGCCTTTTCACTGGAAAAAAAGAGCTCAACGAAGCCGCCATGGAACTTCTAACGATGGGACCAAAATTCGTGCTCATCAAAAAAGGAAAAAAAGGCTGCGAGCTTGTTTCCAAAGAGGAGAGATACATCTTACCTGCCTACAAACTCGAAAGCGTTACAGACCCGACTGGGGCAGGCGACACATTTGCGGGCGGTATAATGGGCGCACTGGCTGAGTCTGGGAAACTTGACGAAAAATCGATCAGGCGAGCGATTGTATATGGAGCTGTAACCGCTGCATTTGGTATTGAGGAATTCGGTCTCGAACGGCTCGCAGAGCTCGACCGCGAACAGATTAATGCTCGATCCGAAGGGTTCGTTCATATAGATTGACCCTACCGATCAGAGATTCCGCAAAATGAATCCTATATAAACACCGGAAGATTCATTAACCGCGAGAGAGCGTAGAGAACGCAAGAAGACGGGTTAAACATTGGTGGAGAGTTTTTGCAGAATGATTGACGGCAGAATGATGGGACGGTTTTTGAAGCGGACAGGAACGGG
>JAOZMR010000245.1:0-496 GCA_029934215.1 Pontiellaceae bacterium
ATCTTCAATGCTCGTCAACCAGCCGCTGGTGTCAAAGAAATAGAATCGCCCGCCTGGGAGTGTCAGCCGATGCCCACTGGCAATCTCTTCGAGTTTCCAGCTGTTGCTTTCAGGAGAGAGATAGTCGTTTCCGACTTTTCCGAAACCATACTTGTTTCCGGAGCCGGTATAGAGCGTCGCGTCATTGCTATTCGCGACGAGAAACCACTCATAGCTGTGCAACCAATCGCCGCCAAGCATTCCCTCCGGCTGGGTTGTCACACTCTGATATTTCAGGTTCAGCTCCAGCGGAATGCCGGGACACGGCACAAAGATTCTATCCTCCGTGAAATAGTTGTTTCCTGTTGTCGTATCAATCGGTTCTTTCGAGTCCTGCGGATTACCGGTCTTCTCATCGGAATGCTCAGAGCAACAGGAGGTACACGTTCCATCTGAACAGCCTTCGCACGATGCGCTATCACAGCCACATCCTGGGTAAATGTCGTCACAGTTAGAA
>JAOZMR010000245.1:596-4094 GCA_029934215.1 Pontiellaceae bacterium
CATGGGCAGTGATCTGTAGAACAGCAGGATGTACACGTTCCGTCCGAACAGCCTGCGCACGATGCGCTATCACAGCCACATCCTGGGTAAATGTCGTCACAGTTAGAACATGGGCAGTGATCTGTAGAACAGCAGGATGTACACGTTCCGTCCGAACAGCCTGAACAGGGTATGACATCACACCCGCAATCAGGAAAAATGCCAGAACAGCAATAACATCTAGTACAGACATCACACCCCACATCCAAACAAAGAATACAATCAAAGCTTCCCTGACATACATAGCACCCTGCGTCCGAACAAAGGATGCAATCATAGATAAATGGGTCGCAAAGACTACACCCCAAATCAAAACAAGAAGGACAATCATAAGGCTGGCAAACATCACACCCAACGTCCTTACAATTTATACAATCATAATTTGGCGAACCATCATGTTGGCAGAACGCATCACAAGAAAGACCGCAGTCGGCGTCACTGCATGAAGAACACAAAGAATCACAAATACGCATACAGATCACACATGCGCTACAACTCTGACACTCAACACAATTGGCTGAACAAATCCCACAGGTGCTACCCGCATGAACATCAGAATGAATTTCTTCGCAAAGCGAACAGACCGTCTGGCAATCTCCATCGCAAGAAAGGGAACAAATGCAGTCCAAGTATCCGCAATCAGAACACCAATCCGAACAACAACACCCACACCAGCACTCGCACCAGTTACAATTACAACAATCACAAACCTCATGCGGATAGGCTTGGCAATAGCTACAACACTCACAAGGATCTAATTCGCAAGTATCACATTCCACCGGATCATTGTCGGCAAAGACCATAACGGCGGGGAGGATCAAGCTAAAGAGCAGCGAGAGGCAGATCAGCATCTTGATTCCGATGGAGGCTTTTTTGTTTAGGATTTTTTTCATGGGGGAGTTCATTTCATTCGCAGTTATTTGCTATTAGAAATTCGTTATTGGTACAGAGGTGATGGAAAGGTGCAATAGGGGCTGTGGCACATAAGCACAGAGACAAGGGAGAGAGTTTTAGGCGCAAAAAGGCGCAAGAACCGCAAAAGAGAGATGGAAATGTGTTAACTACAAAACACGCGAATGGTACGCGAAAAGAGAAAAATGGTGGGTTGCGACTTCTGCGCTTTTTGCGGTAAATAGTTTTTTTGATCCCGTTCATCTTGTTAATCCTGCCTGGAATTTTTTCAGCGCGGCTTTTGCTGCGGTGGTAATTTGACGGTTTCCTGTTGCGGCAAGCCTTTCGAGAAGCTCCCGATCCTGCGCTTCTGCGAAATCCCCCAATGTTGCAATCGCGGCACCCCGCAAAAGGTCGGTTTTGGCGTTCACTGCCAATTCACGGGCGACAAGCAGTATGTTCGTGCTAGCACCGGAAGCGGCGACGCGCAGGGCGGTCAGGCGACATCGATCAGAAGCACGGGTGTCTTCCGTCATTTCAACTGCCTTTTCGAGAATCTCGTCGCGGTCGAATTCTTCCTGCTTTTTCGCTAATCGGTTTAGCCCCAACAGTGCGGTTCCAGCCAGATCTTCGGAGCGCAAATCCAGTGCGGAGAAGAGGCATTGCTGAATGACAATTGCCGATTGCTGATTGATTTTCAGCAGTTCACCTGCCCTCTGTTCTCCACCTTCTGTCCTCTGTCTTCCGTCCTCTGACATCTTCTCCCAGAGCGGCTCCATAAACTGCAAACAGTATTCCCGCCACATGTAATCCGACGACGGATCGTTGAACAGGTCTACAACTTGCTGACCGAGCCCCTCGGGCATTTTGTGCTGATCCATCAGGACTTCGAGAATGTCGTTTTTGAGGGAGTTCAAGACCATGGGCTTCATCTTTGGATGATCGACTGATGATGAACTCAAAAACTCGCGCAGTGCTGTGATATCATCGGCTAACAAACTGCGACTCAGTTCTTTGATAAACTGAGCGCGGGCGGCAAACGAGGTTTCAGAAGAGAGTAGTTTTGCCACCTCATCCGAAAGGGTTAACTCCCTTGCGGATTCAGGCTCAACAGATGCCGCCTTAACAACAGGTTTTCCGGGAGAAACCCCCAACACAGATTGTTCAACTTTTTTATAAGGAGCGACATCCTGCGAATAAAATCCCCTCTCGTCAGACACCACTGAGCTCTTTTCATTTTGTTGGCGCGTAAAGAACAACACCGCCATAACGCCGAAAACCACAACTAATATCCATAACCTTTTTTTCATCTAGGATCTCCTCAAGTGTTCATGGTCTCCCACGGATAAACACGATTAACGAGAAAAATGCTAATCTCGTAAAGCAGAACGAGCATGCCTGCCATCAGCACTTGTGTTACAGGATCTGGTGGAGTAAGAACGGCTCCGATTATGACCATGCACATAATGGCATGTTTCCTGTATTTTTTAAGACAACTTGGCGAAACAAGTCCAAGCCGGCCAAAAATCATCAAAACCAGTGGAAGTTCAAAAACAACGCCAAATCCAATGCACAGTGTCGTGACAAGCTGGATAATACTTGCACCAGTCCATCGATTGTCAAATCCAAGCCAGTTGTTAAAGAAAAAAAGTGAACGCATTGCCAAAGGACAGGCAAGAAAAAAGGCGATAGCCATGCCAAGAACAAACATGATGCTACCAAAAAGAAAAACGGGGCGAATGGCAGTCTTCTCTTCAGGCTTGAGACCTGGCGAAATGAACACCCACATTTCGCGGGCGATAATTGGCAATGAAATTAACAGAGAAAGCAATAGTGAAAAGCGAATCAGTGCGGCAAAGCCATCCATCGGGGCGAGTGCGCCACTAAGTTGGCCTGCTGTTTCGGACGAAAGACCCATCCGCTCAATCGTCAATAACAACGGCAGACGGGCAAACGTGATGACCTGACGTCCGAAAAAAACACAAAGAACAAAAGCAACGACGAATGAACTCAAAGCGATAATTAAACAACGCCGCAACTCTTCGAGATGTTCGCCTAATGAGATATATTTTCCTCGGTCGTCTTCAATGATAGAATCACTCTGACTAAACGTTTTTCGTTTTATCATTGTCAGACGCCTCCACCGAGGCATTGTTTTCTGCTTCCGTTCTGATTGCTTTATCGGCCTCTTTATCAGCTGTTTTTACCACGTCTATAAGCTCATCTTTAGCCCCTTTGAGTCCTTTCTTAAACTCAACAAAGCTTTGTCCCATTTGTCGACCAATTTCAGGAAGACGTTTGCCAAAAAGTAGCACAGCGATAATCCCGATAATCACCCATTCAAACGGCCCGGGGGTCCAAAAGGCCAAGATACTGTGAAATGTGTACATATTTTCCATTTTTATTTACTCCTTAATTCTGTCTTTTTCATGACAGGTTTCTCTGTCCCTTTAAGTTCCTTCCGGATCCATAACGATCTCTCAAACCCGCGCAACCGCCGAGCACAATCGACCCAGGGCAAACGCATCTAAATTTCGAGATTATTTACGGCAACTTCCCTTTAAACAG
>JAOZMR010000246.1 GCA_029934215.1 Pontiellaceae bacterium
TCTATCCACGAGAAAAAGCCTCTAAAAAACGCACATTCGTGAAGAGCCGATTTTTGCAAAAAAAATCGCTCCAGAACGGGGAAACTGGGGTTAATCTCCCGCCCATTACCCTACTCTCAACTGCGGGACACGTTCGGCAGGTCTGTTTCGGAGTTTTCCCATGGATTGAACGCAAGGGGCCCCCATCCGTTTCCAAGGTTTGGAGCCTGCCGTAACCCTTGGTTTAGATAGGCTTTCGCCCGCACGACGCTCTCAAGCGGCTCGCAACCCATAGCACGCATAGCAGCAATGGCCGACGAAAGAATGCACCCTGTACCGTGCGAGCTTTTCGTATCAAGCCTCGGACTCGAAAGCCAAGCATGTTCGGCTCCTTGACTCCAATAGTCGCTAGAAATGTCCATATCGCAGGAGCTGTGTCCGCCCTTGATCAGTACCTCCCGAACACCGAGCGAGTGAGCTTTTTTCGCCGCAGCTTCCACATCAGCCGGAGTCGTAATTTTTATACCGAGCAGATGTTCTGCTTCTGGAATGTTTGGTGTAATCAGATTCACCATTGGGAAGAGCCGTTGAACGAGAATCGACCAGGCCGATTCCTCCAGCAGGAATGTTCCGCTCGATGAAATCAGAACGGGGTCACAAACGACAAAGGCGGGTTTAATGGTTTTGAGAGCTGAAACCAAAAGCTCAACCGCGTTGCGGGTGCCAAGCATCCCCAACTTAATTGCGGCGGGCGGAAGATCCGCTTGCAACGCATCGAGCTGCGCGGAAATCATCTCCCCCGAAACCCACTCAACGCGACTCGTTCCGACCGTATTTTGCGCTGTCAGCGCTGTCACAACAGAGCAGGCATGCGCTCCGAGAAGGCTCATTACCTTCACATCTGCCTGAATGCCCGCGCCTCCGCCGGAATCAGATCCGGCCACCGTCCAAACGATAGGTTTGGTCATGGGTTACTCCTTGGATGAATTCGTGGCAGGCTCGTCCTCAAACTGAAAAATCACTTCCCCGGAATGAGCGAAGCCTGTTTCGTGAGCGATTTTCTGTACAAAATGTTTATCCGTGCTGAATTTATCCTGCTTTCGGCGCAGCTCCTTGATCTTTTTTTCATCACAATCGATCGCACCTTTCAGCTCTTTTATTGTTTTCTGATACTCTTGATACTGTGACACCTTAGGTATAAATGCGAAGACCCCGCCAATCAACGCGAGGAGGAACGCGAAAAATGCGGCGGAGCGATAAACGATATTCCATTGTTTTTGAAGACTCACGGAACAGAGTATAGGTGAAGTGTACTGGAATTCTCAACATCCAATGTTAAACAGAAGTTGATTAACAACGAAAAACCCCGTCCTCATTGGTCATCCACAAAAACGAAATTGGATTTTGGAAGGCCGAGATCAAACAATGCCTCCAAAAAAGAGGCGGGAAAACCCGCCTCTTTTTATGAACAAAAACCGATACCTCGGTTTTTATGCGCCGTAGCGTGCTTCGGTGCCAAGCATCTCCTCAATACGAAGAAGCTGGTTGTATTTTGCAATACGATCCGAACGGCTAAGCGAGCCCGTCTTGATCTGCCCAGCGTTCGTTGCAACCGCAATATCAGCAATCGTGTTGTCGGCGGTTTCGCCAGAACGATGCGATACAACAGCGGTGAAACCAGCCTTATGCGCCATTTCAATCGCGTCGAGCGTTTCCGTGAGCGTGCCGATCTGGTTCACTTTGATGAGAATTGAGTTTGCAGACCCTTCCTCGATACCGCGTGCCAGGTATTCCACGTTAGTTACAAACAAATCGTCTCCAACAAGCTGACATTTATCGCCGATATTATCGTTAAGGATTTTCCAGCCTGCCCAGTCCTCTTCGTTCATTCCGTCTTCAATGGAATCGATTGGGTATTTGGAGATAAGCTCGGCAAGGTAATCGCTCTGCTCCTTAGATGAACGCTTCGCTCCGTTCTCACCCTCAAATTTTGCGTAGTTATAAACGCCGTCTTCAAAGAACTCAGACGCAGCACAGTCGAGACCAATGGTCACATCCGTGCCAGGCTCGTATCCAGCGTCCTTGATCGCCTGCATAATGGAATCCAGAGCCTCCTCCGTTCCGCCCTCAAAGTTCGGCGCAAATCCACCTTCATCACCGACAGCGGTCGAAAGACCCTTGCCTTTAATGATTGCCTTGAGCGCGTGGAAAACCTCCGCACCACAACGCAAACCCTCCTTGAAGCAACAAGCACCAATCGGACGAATCATGAACTCCTGGAACGCAATCGGAGCGTCCGAGTGCGATCCACCATTGATGATATTCATCATCGGAACAGGAAGAGCTTTCGCATTGGTTCCACCGATATAACGGAAGAGCGGCATATCAAGCTCTGCAGCGGCGGCGTGCGCGGCGGCGAGAGATACCCCCAACATTGCGTTAGCGCCGAGTTCGCTTTTGGTTTTTGTGCCATCGAGCTCGATCATAAAGTTGTCGATACCAACCTGATCCATCGCGTCCATGCCAACGATGGCAGGGGCGATCTTCTCATTTACATTTGCAACGGCCTTTAAGACCCCTTTACCGAGATAGCGAGACGCATCGCCGTCACGCAACTCAAGTGCTTCATTTACACCGGTAGATGCGCCGGACGGAACACCCGCACGACCTGCGGCTCCAGATTCGAGGATCACATCCACTTCGATGGTTGGGTTCCCGCGAGAATCGAGGATTTCTCGACCGATGACTTCAATAATAGCTGACATAATATTTGCTCCTTCGTGTTGATTACGCAATTTCTAAAAACGAGCCTTGGAATATAAAGACCCGACCCGCGACCCGCAATCCTTTTCATAGCCATTTTCCAATGATCGGAAATTTTTCAGCTTCTTCTTCCAACCCTTGGAAAATCCTGTAGAAAAGATAAACACCACAAAAACACAACAGACAAACCACATTTTGGAGATTAAAATGAAAAAAGCACCGACTCGCGCACTCGCACTACTCGCACTACTCACCCTTCCCGTTCTGGGATACGACCAGCCATCAGTCAACCTCGGCTTCACCAGCTTTGTAGACGGCGCACCGCCATCCGGTCCAGGTTTCTACTTCCAAGAATACGTGCAATTTTATACCGCCGACAAGCTCGAGAACGCTCCATTTCCAGACGAAAACATAAACGTAATGGTCAGCATGAACCAACTCGTCTACCAATCGGACCAGAAATGCATCGCCGGTGCAAAATGGGGGATGAACCTCATGCTACCATTTGTCACAATCGACAGCGACATTCCGCAAGCTCCTGCTAACGGAACAGGATTTGGCGACCTCTTGGTGGGTCCCTTCCTCCAATGGGATCCAATCATGGGAAAAAACGGTCCCCTCTTCATGCAACGCGTCGAACTATCCGTCATTTTACCGACCGGAAAATACTCGTCCAACAACGCCCTAAACCCGAGCGCAAATTTTCTCTCATTCAACCCCTACTGGGCAGGAACACTATTTATCACGCCAAAACTAACACTATCAACCCGTCTCCACTACCTCTGGAACGCCAAAAACACAGATCCAAACGATCCACGTGCGCAACACAAAACGCAAGCAGGGCAGGCAATTCACGCAAACTTTGCAGCCAGCTACGAAGTGATACCCAAAAAGCTACGTCTTGGGATCAACGGATACGCCCTAAAACAAACCACCTCCACAGAAATCGACGGACAAGACATTCCCGGCAAAGAACAAGTTTTTGCCATTGGACCAGGAGCACTGTTTAGCCTATCAAAAGACACGCATCTATTCTTCAACGCCTACAAAGAAACCGGCGCACAACATCGTCCAGAAGGCGAACGCTTCACCCTTCGCCTTGTACATCATTTTTAGAGCAACAAATGGCGTTTCCGAATGAAGATTTTCGATTGCCGATTGTAGGAGGTGAGTGCCAACCATTGGAAACAAGCTGGATCAGGTTTTCTCTCCCCTCTCGGCTGTTCCTCTGCTTCCTCTAGCGATAGCGGTTGTATCTTTTTGAAAGGTTCGACTTTTTCATGCTGCCAGTTCGACCCTATCCGAAAAGCTTTTTACGCTAGCGGGCTTGTCAGTTTTTTCTGTAAAA
>JAOZMR010000047.1 GCA_029934215.1 Pontiellaceae bacterium
ATTACAATGGCGAACCGTGGCGAGTTTGGAGTCCCCGTTGATGATCCGATCAATAGTCATCGTTGCAACTACCTCCCTTTTTCGGGAAGATTTGGAATCGATCATATTTAACAAACCTGACTTTTTAAGACAGGAGTAGATGGGTGCCACATGACCGTGTTGTCGGACATCATGAATTGATATTAGACTTTCAGGAGATACGATTCCTTCCGACGCAGGGATCACCTCACCCTTGAGTGCCGCTCGAAGTGCCTCGATTGTCTCGTCGGGCAAGCTGCTCAAGTTGCCGATTGTTCTTTTTTTTGACTTTTCCGTCTTCTCGCCACGATTCTCTCAAGAGAACAGCGGGCGGAGAGTTTCTATTTGGGACTCATTCTATGAATATGTCTGTAAACTACCGATTTTGGATGATAGTGCAAGCTTTATTTTTACATTTACATGGATACAGAGCTTAAGAAGTTTAATAAATCGCTCTATTCAACCTGCTTAACCGCAACGGTTTAAGGCGATTAAACGAGTAAAAACAGTCAGAAGCTCGGAATAAAAAGCGACTGCATAATCAAAGTGATTCAGTGCGCCTTTCAACGGGGCTCGAATTTGGTATATCGTTTTCTCACACGATCGTGTGGAAAAACGATATACCTATTAGAGGATAGAGAGGCAGCCCTCATACAAAACGCCCATTTTAGAGGTTTGCCTCGCAAGTTGAATGACGCCACTTTAAATAAAAATGTCCAAGCATAGGGAGATTTATTACCACGGATGAACGGTGTCACCGGTCACTCAAAGTGTACCACTCAATAGACCTCATAGATTAGCTTTATTTGCTTGTTCGTAAACCATTTGCTGACTCTAACCTACGGACTCGAGCTATTTAATGGTCTCAATCATACTCCCCTGAAGGGTATTGCTCATCATTCTCGCTTTCGTTGCTTTGCAGATTTAGGAAGCGAGATATTGAAGCAGAATTACGCCTCAGGGTGGTACACTTTGAACCGACCATGAGTGGTACACTTTAACCGACAGCTGACAGCCAGCACTGGAAGCTTTGGAGGAAAATCGTTTATTAATTTTGGAGATGCGCAATCGGGAGGGTGATTTGGCGGCGGCGGAGCAGCGAAATCGATTTGTGATTGAGCATGCGGATGAGTTGTTTGCGCCGCACGTTACGCCCGGAGGTATGCTGGAGCGGCTTTTGACGCCGTTTGCTTTGTAGGTCTTTTTATCGAGTGCTTTTATCGATTCGTGCTTTGAGGTTTTATCCTCGAAAGAAAGTCGGCGTATGCTTTAGCAATCCCGTCTTTAAGATCCACGCTTGCGTTCCATCCAAGAGCATTAATTCGCGAAGAATCCATGAGCTTGCGAGGCGTTCCGTCTGGCTTCGATCTGTCCCAATCGAGTTCACCCTCGAAACCAATCACGTTCTTGACCGTTTCTGCCAGTTGCTTGATTGTCACTTCTTTGCCAGAACCGACATTGATGTGCGATTGGACTGTGCCTGAGTCGTCCGTGAATGCCATGTCGGTGTAGTTCGCTTTTTCAACGAGGAAGACGCAGGCTTCTGCGAGGTCGTCGGAATAGAGGAATTCGCGCAACGGCGAACCGGTTCCCCAGCAGGAGAGAGAGGTTTGTGGTTTTGTGCTTGATGCTTGGGTTATTCCCGATTTTTCCAACCATTGGAAACGTTCTGTTTTTGTGCCTTTTTCCTGTTTTTCGTGGAAGAAGATTCTCTCCAGCTCAGCCCAATCGTCGTTCTCCAGCGCTTTTGCTAAATGCATTTTCCGGATCATGGCCGGGAGGACGTGGGAGTTTTCTGGGTGATAGTTATCGCCTGGGCCATACATGTTGGTCGGCATGGCGGAAATAAAGTTTGTGCCGTACTGCCGATTGTATGCATCGCATAAACGAATGCCCGCGATTTTTGCGATGGCGTATGGCTCGTTTGTCGTTTCGAGCGGACCTGTCAAAAGTGCCTCTTCTTTGATCGGCTGTTCGGCTAGTTTTGGGTATATGCAGCTCGACCCAAGGAAGAGTAGTTTTTCTACGTTGTGCTTTTTTGCCGCGTGAATGACGTTCATTTCGATCATGAGGTTTTCGTAGATGAATTGCCCGCGATAGGTGTCGTTTGCATGAATTCCGCCGACTTTTGCTGCGACGAGCACAACGATTTCCGGTTTTTCTTTTGCAAAGAAGTCGTCGACCGCTTGCTGATTCATTAGATCCATCTCATGGATGGAGAGTCCGAGAAGGTTGGTGTATCCATGGCGCTCAAATGCGCGCCAGATTCCTCCACCGACGAGACCTAGGTGACCTGCTATGTAAATTTTTGAATTTTTATTCATGGAACTTCCTTTCTGTTTCTCTAGCGAAGCGGATGGGAAAAAACATCTACTGGTTAGAACCCTTCTTCGTATCCGGGTTTGTCAAGTAAGCGCAGATCGCCCTTGATCATGATTTTGACGAGTTCTTCGAATTTAATCTCTGGCTCCCAGCCGAGTTGTTTTTTGGCTTTTGCAGGGTTTCCGAGCAGTTGTTCCACTTCGCACGGACGGTAGTAGCGCTCGTCCATACGGACAATGATATCCCCCGTTGCTTTGTTTTTCCCAACCTCGGAAACGCCTGTGCCTTCCCACGCGATTTCGACCTCCACGCATGCGAATGATTTTTCGATGAATTCTCGAACGGTGTGCATTTCGTTGGTTGCGACGACGTAATCGTCTGGCTGATCTTGCTGAAGCATCATCCACATCATTTTCACGTAATCAGGGGCATATCCCCAGTCGCGGAGTGCGTCGATATTTCCCATGTAGAGGCATTTTTGAACGCCGCGCGAAATGCGAGCGACCGCCATGGTGATTTTGCGTGTCACGAAGGTTTCGCCCCGTCGTGGGGATTCGTGGTTGAAGAGGATGCCGTTACTCGCGTGAAGTCCGTACGATTCGCGATAGTTTTTGACGATCCAGAAGCCGTACTGCTTGGCAACAGCGTATGGCGAGCGCGGATAAAATGGTGTTGTTTCTGTTTGCGGAACTTCTTGAACCTGTCCGTAGAGTTCTGAGGTGGACGCTTGGTAGAAGCGGCAATCGAGTCCTGTTTCACGAATGGCGTCGAGGAGACGCAGTGTTCCGATGGCATCCACGTCCGCGCTATATTCTGGAACCTCAAAAGAGACCTGCACATGCGATTGTGCGCCCAAATTATAAATCTCATCGGGACGGACTTTTTCGATGATTCTGTTGAGGTTGCTAGAGTCTGTCAAATCCCCGTAATGGAGGAACATCTTCACATCGTCTTCAAATTGGTCTTTGTAGAGATGGTCAATCCGGTCTGTATTAAAGGAACTCGATCGGCGAATAATCCCGTGGACCTCGTAGCCTTTATCGAGCAGTAGCTCCGCGAGATATGATCCATCTTGTCCTGTTATACCTGTAATTAATGCTTTTTTCATAAATAATCTTCCGTTGTGTAAAAACCGGCGACCCCTAGTTTTTATTATTTTCTTCTATTCAATCATTTTCTGTAGCAAACCGCACAGCTTCAATTCCACAAAAATGCGCAAGCCGTGCGTTGGCACGGCTTTTCTCCTTTGTAAACGTCACCCAATCACGCCGGATTCCCGCAATTTGGCGACAATGAGGTCGACAGATGTTTCGGACGGAAGGTCGGCGGTTTTGAGAGTCAGCTCCGGTTTTTCAGGTGCCTCATACGGTGCGGTAATTCCAGTGAACTGCGGGATGTCGCCCGCCCGCGCTTTTTTGTATAGCCCTTTCGGGTCGCGTGCCTCGCACACGTCTAGCGGCGTATCGACATGAATTTCGATGAAACGGGATGTGTCCTCTATAATTTCACGAGCCTGCTGACGGTCGGCGCGGTACGGCGAAATGAAGGCGGTGATCACAATGAGGCCCGCTTCGTTGAAGAGGTTTGCGACTTCTGAAACTCGGCGAATGTTTTCGGTGCGGTCTTCCGCCGAAAACCCGAGGTCTCGGTTGAGGCCGTGGCGGATGTTATCGCCATCCAAAATCATGCAAGCGTGCCCCATATCAATCAGCTCGCGCTCCAGCTGGCGGGCAACGGTCGATTTCCCAGAGCCGCTCAGTCCGGTCAACCAAAGGGTGGCTCCTTTTTGATTCATCAGTTTTTGCCGATCCTCGACAGAAACCAAACTATCGCTTTTGACGATGTTTTTGCTGACAGGAGCTTCCGTTTTTTGTTTCGCCACAATTCGGTCAACAATCATACCGGCAGCAACGGTGACGTTGGTTAAACGATCCACGATGATGAATGCGCCGGTCGCGCGGTTTTTTTCGTAGGGATCGAATGCAATTGGACGATGCAGCGTGATGTGGCAGCGGCCGATTTCGTTCAGCTGAAGCGAGACTTCATCGCTTTCAGCGCCAGCGGCATCTTCCGCCCGCCGCATCGTGTTGACGTCCACCTTGTAGCGAATGTCCGAAAGAACGCCTGGAACAATACTTGTGGAGTGCTTGATTAGATAGCTGCGGCCTGTGGTCGCCCCCTCTTCATACATCCAAACAACCATCGCCTCAAATTCGTTTCCAATGTGTGGAATGTTTTTGACCGGAACAAGCATGTTTCCGCGCGAGACATCAATCTCGTCTTCCAGCGTGACCGTGATCGCCTGCGGGGCAAAGGCTTCCTGAAGCTCACCGTCGGGCCCATAGATCGCTTTGATTTTTGTCTCCTTGCGCGACGGCAGGCTGGCGACGTTGTCGCCGACGCGCAGCACCCCAGACGCCATCGTTCCGCTGAAACCACGGAAATCGAGATTTGGACGCAGGACATATTGAATCGGCAGGCGCATATCGATCAGGTTTCGGTCGGTCGAGATGTTAACGCTTTCGAGATGATGAAGGAACGTCGGGCCGTCGTACCAATCCAGATTTTTACTCTTCTCCACCACGTTGTCGCCCTTGAGAGCCGACATTGGAATAAAGTGAATGTCGGAGAAGTTCAGACGAGAGACGAAGGAGTTATACTGATTCTTGATCTCCTCGTATTTGTCCTCGTTCCAGTCAACGAGATCCATCTTATTGACGGCAACAATAACGTGTTTAATCCCAAGGAGCGAACAAATGAAACTGTGGCGTTTGGTCTGTTTAATGACTCCGTAACGCGCATCAATCAAAATCACAGCAAGGTTACAATTCGATGCGCCGGTCGCCATGTTGCGGGTGTACTGCTCATGGCCGGGGCAATCCGCAATAATGAATTTGCGTCTGTCCGTTGAGAAATAGCGATACGCGACATCAATGGTGATCCCCTGCTCGCGCTCGGCTTTGAGTCCATCGGTCAGTAACGCCGGATCAAACTGCTCGTCCGTCGTGCCGTAGACCTTCGAATCTTTCATCACTTTTTCGAGCTGATCTTCATAGATCATGTGGCTGTCGTAGAGCAGCCGCCCGATGAGCGTCGATTTACCGTCATCCACCGAGCCGCAGGTGAGAAAACGTAATAGATCCTTCGTCTCGTGGCGTTTTAAGTAGCCGGAGATGTCGCTCTCAATCGGTTCTTTTTCTTGTGTTTTGTAGCTCATATTTTTGTTCCTTAAAAACCAAATCTATTCCTGATCGAAGATTAGAAATAGCCGTCCTTCTTTTTGTCTTCCATGGATGAATTATCGCCATCAATGACGCGCCCTTGACGTTCTGATGTGGTGGTGAGAAGCATCTCTTGGACGATCTCTTCCACGGTTTCAGCTTCGGATTCAACCGCACCGGTTAGCGGATAGCAACCGAGCGTGCGGAAACGAACCTTTTTCT
The DNA here is from genome assembly GCA_029934215.1 of Pontiellaceae bacterium. GTDB lineage: Bacteria > Verrucomicrobiota > Kiritimatiellia > Kiritimatiellales > Tichowtungiaceae > Tichowtungia. Next base: position 5,784 of record JAOZMR010000047.1, read on the forward strand.
GCATTGGCGTTTCGCCGTCCTTGAGCGGCATGCGATCGTCATCCATCATGATGAGTGTTCCGTCGCGCTCAACCACCGGACGTTCAGCGGCGAAATATAGCGGGACAATCGGAATTTCTTCGCGAAGCAAGTAAAGCCAAATGTCGAGTTCCGTCCAGTTCGAAAGCGGGAACACGCGGATCGATTCGCCTTTGTTGATCTTGGCATTGTAGAGATTCCAAAGCTCGGGCCGCTGATTTTTCGGATCCCACTGATGAAATTCGTTGCGGAAACTATACACCCGTTCTTTGGCTCGGCTCTTTTCCTCGTCGCGACGAGCCCCACCGAACGCGGCATCAAATCCGTAATGATCGAGCGCCTGCTTTAGCCCGTCGGTTTTCATCAATGTCGTATGCTTTTCCGAGCCATGGATAAACGGGTTGCTGATATCCTTGCCTTCCGGATTAATCCATACATTTAATTCCACATCGTAATGCTTCGCCATCAATGTGCGGAATTTATACATCTCCTTAAACTTCCACTGCGTATCGATATGCATCAGCGGAAACGGTATTTTGCCTGGCGCGAATGCCTTGTGCGCTAGATGCAGCATCACGGACGAATCTTTTCCGATCGAATAGAGCATCACGGGGTTATTAAACTCCGCCGCCACTTCGCGAATGATGTGTATGCTCTCCGCTTCTAACTGCTTTAAATGCGATAAATTATAACTGTTCAAAGGGACTCTCCTTATTCATTAAAAACCAATTCGAGCAAATTTTCGTTTTCCGACGCGAAGAATCATTCCTTCGGCGGGGGTGATTTCGGCTTTGATGTCTTTGTTCTGTTCGTCGTCGATGCGCACTCCACCCTGCTGAATGAGTCTGCGGGCTTCGCCGTTGGATGACGCGAACCCAGCTTTTACGACCAGATCAATGAGTCCGATCTTTTCAGCAGATAGTGCGAGTTCAAGCATTTCTTGTGGCAGTTTCTTCTGCGCGAAAATGCGTGCAAACTCTTCTGCGGCTTTTGCGCCTTCGCCTTCACCGACGAAGCGGTCGACTACGGAGCGGGCGAGGTCTTCTTTTACGGCGCGTGGGTGTAGCTCGCCAGATGCGACGCCTGCGCGCATGGTTTCAATTTCATCGGGCGTGCGACAGAGGACGTAGTGGAAGTATTTCCACATGAGTTCGTCGCTGACGCTCATGAGTTTGCCGAACATTTCTTTGGCTGTTTCGTCGATGCCGACGTAGTTGTTGAGGCTTTTGCTCATTTTCTGTACGCCATCGAGCCCTTCAATGAGCGGCAGGGTCATGACGCATTGCGGGTGTTGTCCGTAGATTTTCTGGAGCTCGCGTCCGAGGAGGAGATTGAAGAGCTGGTCGGTGCCGCCGAGCTCTACATCGGCTTCAACCATTACGGAGTCGTAGGCCTGCACGAGCGGATAGAGAAATTCGACGAGGGAAATGGGGCGGTTGTCGGCGTAGCGTTTGGAGAAGTCGTCGCGGGCCAATAGTTGAGCGACGGTGACGTGTGAGGAGAGGCGAATGACATCTTCGAATTTCATTTCGCCGAGCCACTCAGAGTTGAAACGGATCTCGGTTTTTTCTGGATCGAGAACTTTAAAGACCTGTTTTTTATAGCTTTCTGCGTTTACGCGAACCTGTTCTTTCGATAGCGCGGGGCGGGTGGCCGATTTCCCGGATGGGTCGCCGATCATCCCAGTGAAGTCGCCGATGATGAATACGACGGTGTGCCCAGCATCTTGAAATTCGCGTAGTTTGTTGAGACCAACGACGTGGCCAAGGTGAATATCTGGAGCAGATGGATCCGCCCCGTATTTAATCCGGAGCCCGCGCCCCTCCGTGGCTGCGATTTCGAGTTTCTTTTTGAGTTCGTCCTCGGAAAAAAGGTCGACATGGCGAGCCGTAAGCAATTCAAGTTGTTTTTCAATTTTCATAGTGGTGGGAGACTATGAAAAAGAGGTATGCTGAACAAGAAGTATCGAACTCTGAAGTTCAAAAATCTGGTTTTTTTGATGCAAAAAAACCCGCTCCAGTAAACCGGAACGGGTTTTATGCAACGAAACAAGTCCGTTTCTAGCTTCTTTCGCCAGGATGCCACTCCGCGCCGCCGATGCTAAGATCGTCGAACGCTGAGGAGAGGTCAACGAGTTCTTCACCCGGTCGGAGACCGGTAAGCAGATCATCGTTCATCTCAAAGTCCTCGTCGGCAATCGCCGCAGCTTTGATGCTGAGACCAATGCGGTGCTCCGCAGGATCGATTTTAACAATACGGGCTTTGACTTCGTCGCCAATACTGAGAACCTCTTTGATTTTATCAACGTGCTCGTTGCTGATCTGGCTGATGTGAACCAACCCGTCGATTCCCTCTTCGAGTTCAACAAACGCACCGAAGTTGGTGAGCTTTGTGACTTTCCCGTCAACCTTCTGGCCTTCTCTATAGGTATCAGTGATGCGACTCCATGGATCTTCCTGAGCCTGCTTGAGACCGAGAGAGATGCGCTGGTTTGCTGCATCGATTTCTAGCACAACCGTTTGAATCTCTTCGCCCTTTTTGAGGACTTCAGACGGATGGTTGATTTTGCGGGTCCAACTCATGTCGGACACATGAACCATTCCATCAATCCCGTCTTCGATTTCAACGAAGGCACCGTAGGATGTGAAGTTGCGGACTTTACCGTTTACAACAGAACCAATTGGGTAGCTCATTGCGGCAACTTCCCATGGGTTCTCCTCGGTCTGGCGCATGCCAAGAGAGATCTTCTTCTCTTCCACGTTGATGTTGAGGACAATCGCTTCGACTTCTTCGCCAATGCTCATGACATCAGCTGCACGCTGGATGCGTTTTGTCCAAGAAATCTCGGAAACATGAACGAGACCCTCAACACCCTCTTCGACCTGCACAAACGCGCCGTATGGGGCGAGACTAACAACCTTACCACGAATACGGGTGCCAACTGGGTATTTAGCATCGATATCTTCCCACGGATTGTTTTGAGTCTGCTTGAGACCGAGCGAGATGCGTTCTTTCTCGAGATCCACATCAAGAATCATCACATCGAGCTCTTCACCCACTCTAACCATTTCGGTTGGGTGGTTGATGCGACCCCAGCTCATGTCGGTGACATGAAGAAGCCCGTCGATACCGTCGAGATCAACAAACGCACCGAAATCGGTGATGTTCTTGACTTTCCCTTTGCGAATCTGGCCGGATTTGATATCAGCAAGCAATTTGAGTTTCTGCTCACGGCGGGATTCCTCGATGATCTCGCGGCGGGAAACAACAATGTTTTTGCGTTCCTTGTTGATTTTAAGAATTTTGACTTCGAGCGTTTTGCCCATATATTCGTCGGGGTTCCGAACAGGAACAACATCAACTTGCGATCCAGGAAGAAAGGCGTCGGCGCCAATATCGAGGATGAATCCGCCCTTAATAATGCGTGTGACAACACCTTCAACAAGGCTACCTTCTTCGCATTCATTAACGATGTGATCCCACTTGCGCTGCTGTTCTGCCCGTTTTTTACTAAGCACGACCATCCCGTGGCGGTCTTCGAGACATTCGAGAAGAACTTCGACTTCGTCGCCGACGCTCAAATCATTAGCATCCAAAAATTCATGCGCATTAACAAGACCTTCCGATTTGTAACCAATATCGATGAGAACTTCGCCATCGGAGATGCGAAGGATTTTACCTGGAACAATTGAATTTGCTTCAAAATTCTTCAGGGTGTTTTCGTACATTGCGTCGACAGCTGCGGCATCCATACCGATTGTAAAGCTGTTGGGGTTTGTTGTTTCTTCCATGGTGTTTAATTTTCCACTTTTTCCGGTGACAACCAATTCTCGCGTTTCGCGTGCCGATTCATCCCGGGGTTATATTTTCTTCATCTCGCAAGTCGCTCACGACCACTTGATCGGTTACATCGCTCTCTCGCGTTTCAAAAAGAGGGGATAGAGTAGTGATTTTGACAACAAACACAAGGCTCAAATTAGTTTTTCCAATGTTTGGAATCGAGTTGGGATTGGATGAAGGTTTGCCTTGCGTTGTCTGCGTGTTTTATGGACACTCCAGCAGTCCTTAAAGGAGAAAGTTTGTGTTCGATGATCTACATATTACACAACTTCGAAAAATGAGTGAGAGTATTCTGGAGAAGCTCGCTTCGGAGAAAACGATTTCAACCGAGGAACAACTTACGCTCGTTTTGTATGGACTCAACAATCACTATCATACACTGGAGGGGAATGTTCTAGCCGAAATTAAGGAGATGCATTTAGATATGGATCGCCGGTTCGAACAGGTGGAGAAACATTTCGAACAGGTGGAGATCCGTATTGAAAAGGTGGATAGCCGTTTTGAGCGGGTGTACACCTTTTTGTATTGGATGGTCGGGACGCTTCTTGCTGCGATGGGGCTTGGCTTCGCATCGTTAGCAATCTTTAAATGACGCTTTAACTGCCCTTATGCAAAACGCCCATTTTCTAAGTTTTTTTGATCAACTCGGTGCCAACGCCTTTGTCTGTGAAGAGCTCGAGAAGGAGCGAGTGGGGGAACGTTGAGTCGATGATATGAACTTTGTTTACTCCGTTTTTGAGTGCTTCGACCGCGCCTTTAATTTTCGGGAGCATGCCGCCGGAAATGATGCCTGTTGCAATTAAATCTTCAATTTCTTCGATCTTTAGGCTGGTGATCAAAGTGGTCGGGTCGGTCTGGTCTCTCATGAGACCTGGAACGTCACTGAGGAATACGAGTTTCCGTGCTTTGAGCGCACGCGCGACGGCGTTGGCAATTTCGTCGGCGTTGACGTTGTAGAGTTTTCCGTCTTCGCCGCGTCCTAGCGGCGTGATGACTGGGATGATGTCGGCGTTTAGGTATGCATTGATCGGTTCGATGTCGACGTCTGTTACTTTGCCAACGTAACCCCAGTCGAGCTTTTCTTGTGTTTCAGGATCGATTTCGCTATGTTTTTTGACTTTGATGATGTCTTCGCCGTGGATGCCACGCGCTTTGCCGCCGTAGTTTTCGATGATCTCGACCAAGTGGGGATTCACCTCGGTGTTGAGGACGCTTTCAACGACGGAGATCGTCGATTCGTCGGTAACTCGCAATCCATGAATGAAGTTTGGCTGAATGTGCGCTTCCTTCATTTTTTTGGATACCGCTTTTCCACCGCCGTGTACGAGGACGGGCTGGAGTCCAACGCATTCCATAAATGCGATGTCTTTTAGAATATTTCGGTAGCCGATCTCGCTTTCCATGATCGATCCGCCGAATTTGACGACGACGGTATCGCTCCTGAATTTTTGAATGTAGGGGAGGGCTTCGACGAGTACGGATGCTTTTTCAATCATTTGTTGCATGGGTGTATCTCTCTGTTGAATGGATGGGGAATGGGTGACGATGTTGAATCCCCTATGCTCGATCAAGTCCTCTTTATTCCACGTTTATTTGGACGTATTTTTCTGTACAATTGCATGTGTAGACCACGGCTTCGCCGTTGCCGAGGTTTAAATTGATATGAATGGTGAACGCGTCTTTTGAAACGGTCTTGACGAGTTCTTCTTCCGAGGCTTCTGTGAAGGCCATTCCGCCCCGCACGGCGGGTGCGGCATCGTATGTGATGTCTATTTTGTTTTCCTGCACCTGCGCGCTGGAGTAGCCGACCGCGTCGATGATGCGTCCCCAATTCGGTCGGGTTCCTGCCCATGCGGTTTTGTTGAGCATGGAGTTGGCGACCGATCGTGCGGCGTCGTCGGCTTCGCCGTTGCTCGCCGCGCCGATGACTCGTACGGTGACGACCCGGGTTGCGCCTTCGCCGTCTTTGACGATCATCATCGCAAGCTCAAAGAGAATTTTTTCCAAGGTTTGGAGAAATAGATTCCAATCCTTGAAGTCTTGTGTGAGGAGTTCGTTGCCAGCTTTGCCGTTGGCGAGGGCGATGACGGTGTCGTTTGTGCTTTGGTCTCCGTCCACACTGATCCGGTTGAAGCTTGCGTTTGTGGCGATCCTGAGTGCGCACTGAAGGGCGTGTTTTTCGACTGCGGCGTCTGTGACGATGTATCCGAGCATGGTTGCCATGTTGGGCTCGATCATGCCGGAGCCTTTTGCGAGACCGGTGATCCGTACGGGTTTACCGTCGATTTCGATTTCAGCGGTTATGCTTTTGGGAACCAGATCGGTCGTCATCATCGCCTCTGCTGCGTCTAAACCGTTCTCTGTGGAGAGGTTTTCAAAAAGAGTTTCGACGCCTGCGTTTATTTTGTTCATCGGCAGAGGTTTTCCGATTGTGCCGGTGGAGCAGACGAAGATGTTTTTTGGATCCACTCCGAGACGTTTGGCCGCAAGAATTGCTGTTGCCTTGGTGTCGGCTGCACCTTGCCGTCCTGTGCAGGCGTTGGCATTTCCGCTATTCACCACAATCGCCCGAGCGCCGACGTGCTCAACTACCTGGATGCCCCACATTACGGGCGCGGCTTTGATCTGGTTTGTGGTGAAGACTGCCGCGCTAACCGCCGGTACGTCCGAAACGATTAGTGCCATGTCTTTGACGTTTTTCTTTTTGATTCCTGCTGCAATTCCTGCTGCAGAAAATCCGTTTGGGAGGGGTAAGTGGTTCATGGTCGTTCCTTTTTTTCGCGCTTCACCTCGGTTGTGCTCTCGTTCAAGAAATCTCGTTCGAGGAAGCAAAAACCGTCGCTGGGGTAAACGAGGCAGGAAGCACTCGTCTACGTAATAGAGGACAAAAAAAGTCCCAGCGGGAGGCTGGGACTGTCGTACTCCTTGATTCTCGATATTAGCGTTTCGAGAACTGGAAGCGTTTGCGTGCACCCGGTTGTCCAGGTTTCTTACGCTCTTTCATGCGAGCGTCGCGTGTGAGGAAGCCGCCCTTTTTCAGAACCGGTTTCAAATCCTCTTCGGCAACGATGAGCGCACGGGAGAGTCCGTGAGCAATTGCTCCGGACTGACCGACTTTGCCGCCGCCCTTAACGGATGCTTTCAAATCGTACTGGTCTGCACGCTCGGTGAGCACGAGAGGACGAGATACGGTTTCGATCATGTCGCGGGTATCGAAATACTCCTTAACATCTTTTCCGTTCACGATAACAGAACCCGATCCTCTAACCAGGCGGACACGTGCTACGGAGGTTTTTCGCCGACCTGTTGCGGCAAATTCACTAACTTTTTTCGCTACTACCATAATGATTCCTTCAATTAGCCTTTAAATTCGAGAGTTTTTACTTTTTGCGCCGCGTGCGGATGGTCGGGGCCAACATGAACCTTCAACCGTTTAATTGTTTTCCGGCTTAAGCGGTTTTTCGGAAGCATACCTTCAACTGCCTGTGTAATAATTCGTTCCGGATGGATCGCACGGATGGCAGAAGCTGGGAGTTGTTTGAGACCGCTTGGGTATCCACTGAAATCTTGGTAGATTTTGCCTTTCTCTTTATTACCGGTTAGTTTGATCTTCTCGGCGTTCACGACGACCACAAAGTCGCCTGTGTCAACATGCGGTGTATAGGTCGGTTTATTACGCCCACGCAGGATGTCGGCGATGGCTACGGCGAGGCGACCGGTTGATTTGTCGGTGGCATCCACCACAAACCAGTCGCGCTGGATATCATTTTCGTTTGCTACAAATGTCTTCATCTAAAATCTTTCTTTTCGAGTACGAGGCGGAAAACGTATACGAGGGGGTAGTCCGTGTCAACACTTGCCGCAAAAAGTTTTCCTTCAGGAAGAGATTCCTTGGCATGAATTGGCGCATTCGCTATACATTTTTAAATGAAATTTTTTCGCAAATCCGAGGTCCTTCTTCCTTCTCGTTCGGGGGTTTTCCTGTTTCTTCTTCTCACCGGAGTTCTGGGGGTTGGCTTGTCACAAAGCCTCTACCCTTTTCTTGCCCAGAACAAACCGTTGAAAAAAGCTGACCTCATTATTATAGAGGGCTGGCTGCCGGATGCTGAATTGGCGCAGCTTATCACGAACATTGACCCACACGCCGTTTTCGTCACCACCGGAGGTCCAATTAAGTTTGGCGGAACTCTTTTTGACGACAAAACCTATGCAGAGATCACCACCATGCGCCTTCAAAAAATGGGAATCTCCTTAAACTCCATTCTAACAGCATCTGCACCTGATACCGTTGCTGACCGCACCTACACCTCCGCGTTGGCCGTGCGTGATACGCTCGAAGAGCACGATTTATTTGGACGCCCGACCAATTTATATACGCTCGGCGCACACAGCCGACGATCCTTTTTGCTTTATCGCTTCGCCTTTGACTTCGGAGATTTTCTGGGTGTTGTTTCGCTGGAAAACGAAGAGCTCGATTTGCATCGATGGTTCCGCAGCAGTCTCGCGTTCCGGCACGTCGTGAACGAAGCGATCGCATGGCTCTACGTCCAATGCACTCGCTGGAGATATTAGAAAGGAGAGAGCTGGAGAGTTGGGGAGTTGGTGATCAGCCCTCATACAAAACGCCCTCTTTAGAGGTTTGCCTCGCAAACTGAATGACGCCACTTTAAATAAAAATGTCCAAACATCGGGAGATTTATTACCACGGATGTTTACCACGCCTTAGCGCTGCCGTCCCACGGATGAACGGCGGGGTGGGTTCTTCCAGAGGTTGGAAAGAGAAGTCCCCACGGATGAACCGCCCTCTACTTGAGCCTATTCTAATCCTGATCCGTGGGACGTTTTACCATCCGCGGGGTCCTAGCCCAAGGTTCCCCGTTCGGGAGCGATTTTTTTGCAAAAATCGCCTTTTTT
>JAOZMR010000247.1 GCA_029934215.1 Pontiellaceae bacterium
GCTATCGCTAGAGGAACTTCGGAGGAAGTCAGAGAAAATGGATTGAACTGGCTTCTTTCAACTTGCAAGACAAAACTCGAAAATCAGCGTTTTGCATGAGGGCGGCAGGGCTATCTTTGTCATCAAATTTGGGTTTTGACGGGTTTTACTCCGTACCTTTAAAGGTGCGGTTGCATGGTTCAGACATGTTTGTGTGTAGGGCGTTGCAGAGGGTGGCTAGTTTTGGCGCTGGCGGCGCCCAAGGAGGATGAGGTCGCGTAGGGCGGTTTTGTTGCGTGCGTCTGTCCAGCGTTGGATGAATTGCGGGTCTTGGGCAATCTGGGCTATGCTGGAGAGGGAGCGGAGATGGAAGTTTCGGTCGTCGCGGGTTCCGGCCAAAACAAAGACGGCTTTTACGTTGGGGGCGTCGTCGGAGAAGTTTATGCCGTCGCGACAGCGGGCAAGGAGGATCTCGAAGCGGTTTTCGCCGTCGATAATGAGATGGGGTATGGCGATGTCGGAGCTGATGGCGGTGTTGCTTTCCATTTCGCGGGTGATGAGTCCTTCGTTGATGATGCCGGAGTCTGTGTTTAGTGGTTCGGCGAGGGTTTCTGATATTTGTTTGAAGAATGCGGCAAGGGTTTGGTGTCCGGAGAGATCGAGTATGGGTGAGGTTTCGATGAGCTTGTCGAAGCGGTCGGTAACGATCTCGTCGCGCTCGCAAATGATGGTTTTGAGTTCGCTTTCTAGGGTTCCGCTACTGAGGTCGCGGGCGGTGATTCGGGCAACGAGGTGGCGGAGTGCGTAGTCGCGTTCGGCCTTGATGCGTCCGTAGAACCAGTAGGTGAAGGCGCCAATTGTGATGAGTAGTGCGGTCATCCAGAGGACGGAGGCACCCATTTCGAAGATGAGTAGAGTGCAGCCGATGATTCCAAGGATTGGAAGCCATGGGTAGAGCGGGGATTTGAAGATGGGGCGGTAGTTCTGTACTTTGCTTTCGTGCAGAATGATTAGGGAGAGGTTTGCGAGGATGTAGGCGACAATGAGGACGGTGGATGCGACTTTTACGAGGAGTGTGAGTTCGAGGAATAGGCTGGCTGCAATTACGGCTCCGGTGACGAAGATTGCGGTGGTTGGGACGTTGTACTTGGGGTGGATGTAGCTTAGGTGGCGGGAGATGAGTTGGTCGCGGCTCATGGCGAGCAGGTAGCGAGATGCTGCCATGATTCCGGCGTTGGCCGTGGAGACAAAGGCGAGGATTGCGGCGACGCTCATGGCGATGCCCCCGCCTTGACCCAGAAATGTGCGTGCACCGTCGGTGATGGGCATGAGGGAGCCGTTGAGTGTTTCGGCGGGAACGGTTCCGGATGTGACGAAGATCATAAGGATGTAGAGGATGCCGACGATCAGTAGCGAAAAGATGAGCGCGAGCGGGATGGTTTTGCCAGGGTTCTGGACTTCTTCGGCGACGCTTGCTGTTTTCAGGAGCCCCCCAAAGGAGACGAACACGAAGCCAGCTGTGGCAAAAACGGCTCCGTAGCCGTTGGGTGTGAAGGTTTTGAAGTGCTGTATGTTTACGGAGGGCATCCCGATGATTATGTAGACAACCATGAGTGCCAGGAGCCCGACGACGAGCGCTACTTGAAGGTGTCCGGCTTTTTTTACGCCTCGACTGTTGAGAATTGTAAATAGGGCGCAAAGAGTGACACCAATAAACCGGATGTCGATGTCGAGAAATAGAGCGGTGAAGGCGGACATGCCGACGAGTGCAAAGGCGGTTTTAAGGGAAATGGAGAGCCAAGTGAGGAGTCCGGAGATGGTTCCGACTGCCGGTCCCATTGTGCGAGTGGTGAAGAAGTAATCACCGCCGGCTTTTGGCATGGCGGTGGTGAGTTCGGCAATACTGAGCATGCCGGTCATGGCCAAGAGTGCGGCAATGAGATACGACAGGATCACGGCGGGACCGGCCTGTGCGTGGGCGAGTCCGGGCAGGATGAAGAGCCCAGAGCTAATCATTGCCCCAGAGGAGAGACAAAATACGTGTAGTAATCCGAGGTGTCGTTTAAGTGGCATATGGGTTTTTACGCTTTAAAAATCAAAGATGCACGTCTTTTCCAACGGTATGTCAGCTATTTCGCTGCTCGGGCGATCAATTCATCTAGTTTTTTCTGCGATTCCTGCCGTTCTCTGTTCCAGTTTGTTGTACTCTCACGGCTGCGGATTCGGAAAAAGATTGCGCTGTGTGAAGATATACCTTTAAGTAAGAGTTTGGAGATACGGAGCGAATAAACTTATGGATTTTGTACATATCACATTATGGGCAGGTGTTGCAGGGTGGACGGTGGCGCAGTTAACGAAGATGCTGATTTGCCTGGTGGAAAGTCGTAGGTTGGATTTCCGGTATCTTGCGAGCACGGGGGGGATGCCAAGCGCGCATACATCGTTGGTGTGTGCGTTAACAACTGCGATTGGTCTGACGGAGGGGGGGGGGTCGCCTCTTTTTTCCCTGAGTTTCATTTTCGCTTCTATTGTTATGTTCGATGCACAGACGGTACGGGCGGCATCCGGAAAGCAGGCTCGTTTGCTTAATCAGATTGTGGATGAACTGTTTAAGGAACACCATTTTTCAGAGAACAAGCTGAAGGAGCTTTTGGGTCACACGCGGTTGGAGGTGTTTTTTGGAATGCTGACCGGGGTTGCAACAACATTGGCTCTGTTCCGGTTTTTTCCAGTATAGAAGCCACAAAAAAGCCCCGACGAACTCATCGGGACTTTTTTATGCGTTCTGCTAAACCGAATGCAATTCGGTTTAACGTTAGCCGGCGCTGATTGCTTCGACTGGGCAGGTGCTTTCGCACGCGCCGCAATCAATGCAGAGACCTGCGTCAATCTCATACTTGCCGTCGCCGGCACTGATTGCTTCGACTGGGCAGGAGCTTTCGCACGCGCCGCACATTGAGCACTCTTCTGAAATTTTATAAGCCATGATTTTTCTCCGTTTGGTTAGTGTATATAAAGTGAATTCGGTACAAGGGGAAGATACCATCTTCCTTTTTAGTTTCATTCCTAAAAACGACTATGTTATACATTATATTAGGATTAAGTCTAAATAGCAGGAGTTACAAATGAGTTCAAGTGCAGGAAAATTTGGAGAGGCGGGTCATTTAGGAGAGGATCGATCGGCGGAGGAGGCATGGCCGCTGTTTGTCGCCTTTCTACAAAGTAGGGCGTTGCGGATTACCCAAGCGCGGCGAATTGTGTTTGATTATGCTTTCGCAAGGCACGATCATTTTCGTGCGGATGAGCTTGCGGCAGAGCTTACATCAGGCGAAAACCGCGTGAGTCGCGGAACGGTTTATCGGACGCTAGATTTGATGACGGAGTCTGGATTTGTTCAAAAAATTCGCGAGCAAGGCGATTATGCGCATTATGAACATATATACGGACACGGTCGGCATCACCATTTGATCTGCGAGAAAACGGGGGCTTTTATTGAGTTCTCAAGCGACGTGATTTCGGCAGAAATAGAACGAATCTGCAAAGAAAACAAGTTCTCTGAACGGTTTCATCGTGTTGTTGTCTTCGGATCGAGCACGGATTTGGAGGATGCTCCCGGTGCTGAAGGGTAGTGGGAGAAAAACGAGGTTTTTCCACAGAAAGCCTTTTTTCGTTCAAGTCGCGAGCAATTCTTCATTTCTTTCCTGGTGGTCGCATGTGGGCCATTTAATAAAAATTGGGTATGCATTTTACTCAACCGGCCGCAATATGTAGGGTAAGCAGATGAAAAAACGACACGTCCGGTAGGGGGAATTTATTACCCTAGAACTTGCAAGAATCTGACGAATTGTTTTTTGACTGATGAGCTTGGGTTAGATTGCATACAAAAAAACTCGTTGACCAATCGGGTTCATCTCATGGCTGATTCATGTAATGCCTCTTGTGCTTGAAGGTAACCACTTTGGGGTTTTTGACATCACCAAATGGAAGGCGAGTTCAGACCCGTTTTTGCGCATGGCGGCTACAAACCCATTGGTTGTCGCTTTACGGGCGAGTGATCCAGTGTCGAGCAAGTGATAGCGCGGTTCGGCGGAATAGACCGAGATT
>JAOZMR010000048.1 GCA_029934215.1 Pontiellaceae bacterium
TGTATTCCCCAAAAAGAAGCGAAGCGGCAATAATTGACGGCAGAATGATGGGACGGTTTTTGAAGCGGGCAGGAACGGGGTTGCCCAGCGCTGAAAGCGTAGCGATAAATAATTTTTGTATTCAAAAATAACGACTGTAAGGAGTGGTTCATGAATGAAATTTACGAATGAACAGCCCTTCAGAAGGTCCCATCGTTCTGCCGTCAATCATTCTGTAATATCTTTTCTCCATTCATAAATTTCATTCATGAATCATTCTCTTCGTTCATTATTTTTGAATAAAAATTATTTATCGCTACGCTTTCAGTGCCGGGACAGTCTTTATCATCGTTCTTCGAAAACCTCCCCAGCTCGGGTTTGCCCAGCGATTGAATACCCTCTATTCCTCCAAAGAATCCCCCTCCCCGGAGGGGATTTTCCAAGGGTTGGAACCCGTTTCTTTCAATCGGCAATCGGAAATATTCAATCGGCAATGCTTTTGCTTTTGCTTAGGAGGAGGTTCCTATGAGCTGTAGGAATTCGGTTCGGGTGGCCATCTGTGAACGAAAACTTCCGTGCATGGCGGAGGTGATCATTTTGCTGTTCTGCTTTTCTACCCCGCGCATCATCATGCAGAGATGCTGGGCCTCAATGACGACTCCAACGCCGACCGGGTCGACTTTGTCCATGATCGTGTGGGCTATCTGTTCGGTGAGTCGCTCCTGGATCTGCATGCGGCGGGAAAACATGTCGACGATGCGTGCGAGTTTGCTGACACCAAGGACTTTTTCTTTCGGGATGTAGCCTATGTGGCATTTTCCAATGAATGGAAGCATGTGGTGTTCGCAGAGGCTATAGATTTCGATGTCTTTAACGATGATCATGTGGTTGTCTTCGGCGGTGAAGAATGCACCGTTGATCACGTCGTCAACGTTTTGAGTGTATCCGCTTGTGAGGAATTTGTACGCCTCAGCCATGCGGGTAGGGGTGCCGATCAGCCCCTCCCGTTCTGGGTTTTCGCCGATTTCGACGAGTAGTTGTTTAAATAGTTTTTCCATGTTTTTTTCCTACGATCATAAATGCGGTAAATGCGAGCGCCGCAGTGATAAGCCCTACGGGGTATCCAATGGCGGTGCTGAGTTTGAATCCTTCTGGCGCAATCATGATGTATGTGGTGCAAACTGCGGTCATGAAGGTGGCTGGGATGCTTACAATCCAGTGGTTCTTTTTGTTTTTTAGCATGTACATGCTTGCTGCCCAAAGAACGATGGTTGCGAGGGTTTGGTTCGAGAAGCCGAAGTAGCGCCAGATGACGCTGAAGTCTAGTCGAGTGATTCCCCATGCGACTGCAAAGAGCGGGAGGGTGATGAGTAGGCGGTTTTTGATGGGTTTTTGGGAGAAGGTTGTGACGTCGGCGAGAATGAGTCGTGCGCTACGGAATGCGGTGTCGCCCGAGGTGATCGGGCAGGCGACTACACCCAGAATTGCGAGTGCTCCGCCGACTTTTCCCATCCAGGAGTTGCAGATTTCTTTCACAGCCCATGCAGCGCTGTTTCCGTTTTCTGCCATGGTTGCGCCGAGTTCGTCGACTCCTCCGAAGAAGCTCATTGCCGCAGCGGCCCAAATGAGGGCAATGATTCCTTCGGCGACCATGGAGCCGTAGAAGATTCCGCGTCCCTGTTTTTCGTTCGAGATGCAGCGGGCCATGAGAGGGGATTGTGTGGAGTGGAATCCGGAGATGGCGCCGCAGGCAATGGTGATGAAGAGCATTGGGAATAAGGGGTGTGTTTTAGGGGTGGCGTGAAGGTTTTTTAGTGTTTCTATGGAGAGTTCTGGAATGGGGGCATTGAGCATGAACATGGCAACCATTAGTCCGAGTGCCATGATGAGGAGAACGGCGCCGAATAGTGGGTAGATTCGTCCAATGATTTTGTCGATGGGAAGTAAGGTTGCTATGATGTAGTATCCAAGAATCACGAAGAGCCAGAAGTCTACGGTTGTGAGAGAACCTAGCGCGAAGAATTCGCCCGTTAGCCCGGTTAGAATTTTCGAGGGGCCTAGGATGAAGACCACGCCGACGAGCAAGAGAAGGATCACCGAGAAGGCACGCATGAAATGTTTAAATCCTGAGCCTAGCTGATTCCCAACCACTTCTGGGATGCTTTCGCCACCATGCCGACAGGAGAGCATTCCTGAGAAGTAGTCGTGTACTGCGCCCGCAAAAAGGGTTCCGAGGACGATCCAAATGAAGGCGACTGGGCCGTACATTGCTCCCATGATGGCTCCGAAAATGGGACCAAGCCCTGCGATGTTTAGGAATTGAATCATGAAAATCCGCCAGGCAGGCATTTCTACGAAGTCTACACCATCCGCTTTTTTCACTGCAGGTGTTTGCGCTGTTTCATCAACGCCAAAGCATTTTTCGACAAAGCGACCGTAGACGAAATATCCGCCAATTAGAATGATGAGGGAAATGAGAAAGGTAATCATATGAAGAGCTCCTGTTTGAGTGTTTAAAATCGGGCGCGGAGTTTCCGATGTTTGGAAGAAAAGCGCAATGCTTTTTCCGCTGGTTGGGAATTAAATTTGGAGGCTAGCAAGAAGGGTGTCGCGATTTTCGAAGCGATTTTCGAGCTGAGCATCGTAAGCGAGTTTGAGTAGTTCGCCGATTCGCGGACCCGGTTCAACCCCGAGCTCAATTAGATCGCGCCCTGAAATCCACCGTTCTGGTAGGGCGGGTTCGTTCGCTAGTTCTTCCTCTTTTTTGAGGAGAAAGTTGTAGTTGTCGAGGAGTCCGTGGCTTCCTGTGCAATCAAGCCAATGCAGTGCAAGCTCCAGTTCGAAGGTTCCTGCGCCCAGTAGTTTGCGTAGTGTTGATTTGTTCATTTTTGGAACGTCTTTGAACCGCATGTGTCCTTTGACTGCAATGACGATTGCTTTGATCTCTTTGGTTGGCAGTTTGAGCCGACGAAGAATGACTTTCGCCATTTCAGCGCTTTTGGTTTCGTGCCCGTGAAAGCGGAGGCGGTCTTCGCCCATGAAGGCGGTGTCGGGTTTGCCGATGTCGTGGAGGAGCGCGGTGTAGGCTAGGGCTTTTTTGAAACCAGGTGGGCGGGGTTTTTTGCGTGGAGGAGCAGGCGTGGAGGGTGGGTTGTCGATCAAGTTGAGCATGAATGTGGTGTGTTCAAAGACGTCGCCTTCTGGATGGAATTCCGGCGGTTGTTCTTGGCCGATTAGTGGTAGAACTTCGGGGATGATGTGTTTCATTAGTCCTAGATCGACGAGCTCGCTGAGCGCGTCGCCGGGGCGGAGGCTTTCGGTGAGAATTCTGGAGAATTCGTTTTCGATCCGTTCGATGCTGATTTTTGCGAGGTCGTCTGCGTGGTTTTTGATGGCGTTGCGTGTGGTGGTGGCGATGGAAAAGCCGAGGGTGTGCGCGAAGCGGACGGCGCGAAGCATGCGTAGGTGGTCCTCGGCGAAGCGGCGTTCGGGATCGCCGATGGCGCGAATGATCTTTTTTGCTAGATCGGATTTTCCGCCGACGTAGTCGATGGTTTCGTCGGTTTCCGGGTCGTAAAACATTCCGTTGATGGTGAAGTCGCGGCGTTTTGCGTCTTCCTCGGCTCCGCAGAAGTTTACGCTGTCTGGGCGCCGTCCGTCTTGATAGCCAGCGTCTTCGCGGAAGGTGGCGATTTCGGTTTCGATGCCGTATTGTACGACGACGATGACTCCGAAGGCTTTGCCGATGGGAACTGTTTTTTTGAATAGGGCTTCGATTTGTTCGGGGAGGGCGTTGGTGGCGATGTCGTAGTCTTTCGGGGGTCGACATAGGTGCTTGTCGCGTACGGCTCCGCCGGCAATGTAGGCGGTGTATCCGGCGTCGCGGATTTTTTTCGCGATTGCGTAGGCGTTGTTTTGTCTGTTTTTCATGGTTGAAACCTAACGTTGAAATTTCTTTTTGTACTCACGGGCTTTGGCGATGATCTCTTCTTCGTTCTCTATTTTGCGCTCTTGCATAAGGATGTTGCCGTTGCAGATGACGGTGTCGATGCAGGCGGAGTCTGCGCTGTAAACCATGTCGGATATGAGGTTGTGACCTGGGGCGAGCCGTTCGTTGTTGAGGTCGACAAGCATGCAGTCGGCGAGCGCTCCTTCTTCGATGATCCCGCTGTGGAGTCCGAACATCTCCGCGCCAGCTCGGGTCCCAGCTTTCCAGGCATTGGAAGCGGGTAGGGCGGTTGGGTTGGACGTGAAGTGTTTTTCGAGTAGTGCTGCCATTTTTATCTCTTCGCTCATGTCGAGATTGTTGTTGGAGGCCGCGCCGTCGGTTCCAATCGCGATTTGTAGTCCGGCGGCTTGTGCGTCGGTGTAGCGGAATTTCCCAGCGACGAGCTTCATGTTGGAGGTCGGGCAGTGGAGGGCGGTCACTCCGCGTTCAGCGAGAAGCTCCATTTCGTGGTGTTCGAGCCAGATGCAGTGTGCGGCGGTGAGGTTTGGAGCGAGTATGCCGAGAGAATCGAGGTATGCGGGCGGGCGCATTCCGTGGGTTGCGATGCAGTCGGCGACCTCTTTCTCGGTTTCGCTGAGGTGCGTATGAATCATTAAATGGTGTTCGTTTGCGAATTCGCCGCACCAAATGAGAGCTTCTTTGGAGACGGTATAGAGCGCGTGTGGTCCGAGCTGGAAGGTGATTCGGTCGCTGTATTGTTTGCTCTCTTCGAGCAGTTGGGTGGCCTGTTCTCGGTTTGCGGCGCGGCGGGTGGCGTCGTCCATATCGATGAAAACCGCGCCGAGAGCTGCGCGCATTCCCATCTCATCAACCGCGCGAGCGGTGCCGTGGAAATGCCAATACATGTCGTTGAAAAAGGTGGTTCCGGACTTGATCATTTCCAAGCAGGCGAGCCGAGCACCGTTATAGATATCCTCCTCCGTGAGCGTTGCTTCGAGCGGCCAGATGTGTTCGCTGAGCCAAGGGAAAAGCTCGAGGTCGTCGGCATAGCTTCGCATCGTCGCCATCGCCGCGTGGTGGTGCGCATTGTGAAACGTGGGTAGAATCGCCTGGTGGCTTCCGTCAAGAATCGTATCCGCCACTTTTCCTGCACAATCCCCGATGGTGTTGATGGTGTTGCCTTGGATGTAAACATCTACGACTTCGTCTTCGTGCTGAACGTGTTGAATTAAAATGCTCATAAGTCGTCGTACGCTACTTAAGTGTTTTCGTTTTGTCCAGCGTCATAAAGCGCAGATGTTCGCTATCATTGGTTTTTTAACCAATTTGTAAAATAAGATAAATAAAACGGAGTGACAACGTTGACAAACGTGGGAGCTTACAGTAGGTTGCAAAGCTTCAGTGATAGAAAAGCAGATATTAACCGCCTTTTCTCCGATATTGCGGAGCGATCGGCACAACAAACCAGTAAGGAGAAACAGATGCATAAAGGAGTTCATTTCATTGTAGTACTTTTAGCGGGTCTTTGGGTGACCGGGTGTACAAGTCCGCCGCCTCCGCCCCCACCGCCGACTCTTGTGGGGGAGGCGGAATCCGCGTTGAATCGTGGAGATTATCAGCTCGCGCTAACCAAAGCAGAGCGGGTTCTTCTCGTAAACGATCGGAACAGAACTGCGATATATATTCGCGGAATGGCTGCGTTCGCTCTAAACGAATTGACGATCGCTAAGGAAGCGTTGAGCTCCGTTCGTTCGGCGTTTAGCTTGTCGGATCTGCGCTGTCGTCGGATCGTCAAAACGCTCGCGAAAACGCATTTCAAATTGAAGGAGTTTTCTGAGGCGCACGCGGTTTATCAGGACTATCTTGCTCTGAAGGATCAGGCGGGTAGCGTGTTGATAGATGACGATCTGTATTGGGCTGGAGTGATGGCAGATGTTAACCTGAAAGATGATGAACGTGACCAATGGTGGAGCCGACTTTCCGCCGGATTTAGAAAAGAAAAAGGAATTAAATAGAAAGATGAAAATCATGAAAAAAGCAATTATATGTATGTTGATTACAGGAATGAGCACGTTATCCTTTTCGAAAGAATTTCTTTCGGGAAGTCGTGAGCTGAAGCTCGATTTATTGAAACCGAGCGCGGCCATTCAGAAAATTACGAACAAAATGGGAGCAATGGCCAAGACCTTGGACAAGAGTAGTGTTTCGGTTAAAGAGGCAATGGAGGCTGTCCAAGCAGACCCAAACCCTCTAAATAAAGCAAAATTCGAAAAGGCACTGGCTCAACACATGAAACCAGTGATGCAGAACATCGATAGAGTTCTCGAAAGCGAACTAGAGATGCAATGCGCTCTTGAAGACGTCTCGGTAGAGGTGAAGCGTGTAACCTTGCGCATCAAGCAAGATTACGAGCGGAACAACAGCGAAGCAGAAGAACTTAAAGAGGTTCTCCGTAAAGAAGTAAAGGAGCTTAAAAAACTCGCTGCAGAGGTTTCTGCAGAAGGAGAGAATGTGGACCGAGCCAAGGAGAGAAAGATGAAGCAAATGCTCCGAAAGGTTCAACGCGGAGAAACTCAATTAAAGTTCAAGAATCAGGTAATTAAGCAGCTTCAAGCGGCAACTAGATCCTTAGCAGCTGGTGGAGAACTCGCGACTATTTCAGAAAATGCGCAGGACATGTTTAGAGATATTGAAGCGAATCGTGCCTCCTTCCGAGACCTAATTCGTTCTCGAACGGATATGGCAAATCTTGCATCGATGGGTAGCGCAGGATCAAGCAGAAGTCTAAACAATATACTGAAAACTCTGTCCGAAACGATGTCAAAAATGGCGGGTGTAGGCGATATTCTTAGCACCATGAATGGAAGCGTTGATTCTATTGGAATGTACAATCAGGATCTCTCCTTTGGTGGTGGCTCTGATATCGACGTTTCTGTAACCGCAAAAAGCATCCTGGAAGCTGAATTTTCCTTCTTAAATTAACTAATGTCAAAAGGAACGTTAACCATGAAAACAAATCAAAAATTAATCGCACTCACACTTTGCGCAGGCTTCACCGCTTTTGCCGTAGCAGAAGAAAACCCGGAACTGGCTGTACAAGGAACGGAAGAAGTCTCCACATTCCCTATGGATGTTGCCCCCACGCAACTCACTCCAGAAGAGGAAAAACAGGCAGAAAAAGTACTGAACGAGGCTTGCTCCATTTATAACGAAATTCTAAACGAGGACGATGAAGGCAAAGCCGAATATCTCCAAAGTAACCTGGTGTTTGTTAAAGATCGCATTGAAAAAACCGCAAAAGAACTAGACGTAAAAAAAGGTGAACTCGATGTTCTGAACGGAAAAGTTATGGCGGCGTACGACAAAATCAAGGCATTGGATGCCGATGGAGCCGTAAAAGCGAAAAAGCGCATTCAATTAGTGGATGAATTCCGTAACAAAAAAGAGACGCTAACCTTTCGCATCAGCATGCTGGAAAACCACTTGAAAGCACTAAAATCACGTCAATCGTCGATGAAAGGCGAGTTGCTAAACCTCGGTAGTGTTGTTGAAAAGGAACAAACAAGAGGCGAAAAAGCGGATCAGGTGCTTGAAGGGGTGAAGGGAGAGCTTCTGAAAAAAGAGCAAGAAGATCGGGAAAAGGAGATAAACAGTCGTTTTGAGAAGTACAGATAAGTAAACGGAATTGAAATCCGACTTAACATAAACTAGGTAACCCAGTGAGGAGAATCGTCCCGCTGGGTTTCTTTATGAGGCTAGAAAAAGGAATCTACAAAATGTCTTGATCCAGACGTGAAGGATCGATTTTAGAGTGCATCGCAATTCCTTGCAAAGCTAAAAAGCATCAAAACCCCATTTAAATCGATGCTCTTCCGATGTGGTTTTCTGAGGTAGAGTCGTTGTGGGAGGTTAAGATGTTTTGCCGCGAGAGAGCGCAGAGAACACAAAAGAAGGGTTAAATGTTGGTGAAGAGTTTCGGCAGAATAATGGGACGGGGGTCCAACCATTGGAACTCTTTTTTTAATCGGCAATCGGAAATCTCCATTCGGAAATGCCTTCCCCCCTCTTCCTTTGTGTTCTCTGCGCTCTCTTGTGGCTAAAATTCTTCCGCGCATGAACGGTTTTAAGCCCGATTCACCCAAAGAACGAGGCTGGAAGCGCTCGTCTACGTTTTATGAAATGCCTCCTGTTTTCCAAGGTTCGGAACTTTTTTCTCCCAATCGGCAATCGGAAATCTTCAATCGGAAATGCTTCCCACCTTTGATATTCGTCACTCGCCGCTTTTACGTGTTGAATGTTTGTTGCGAATTTGAGAGTGTTTTTAAAAAAAGGTCGAGAAAATGGATGTAACATTAGATGGAATGGAAACGCTGGTAAATCGCGAGAGTGGTGCGCATCGCTATTCGTTTTCTGTGGGTGATCGCTTGGGGTCGTATGAGGTGCTTCGACCTTTGGGCGCTGGTGGGATGGGTGAGGTGTATCTTGTGGAGCATCGCTTGATGCATAAGAGGTATGCGCTGAAGGTGCTTCCTTCCGCTCTTTTTGGGAATGACCAGTTTGTGGATCGCTTCCGTATCGAGGCCCGTGTGATGGCCGATCTGAATCATCCGAATATCGTGCAGGTTCATCATATGGATGAATTGAACGGGGTTTATTATTTGACTATGGATTATGTGGTCGGTCCGGATGGCGAGCCGCAGACTCTTGATGATTTAATCAAAAAGACCGACGGGAAATTAGATGAGTTGATCGTTAAGGAGTTCGTGCTCCAGATTTGTAGTGCGCTACGTTATGCGCATGGTTTCCGAGGTAAAGGTGTTGTTCATCGCGATCTCAAGCCTAGCAATATTCTGCTTTCGAAAAATAGGGAGGAGGAGGGAGGTAAGAGTCTCGCTCACGCTTTTTCTATAAAGATTGCTGATTTTGGATTGGCCAAAGTGGTGGGGGAGGATTATCTGAAAAGCGTGATCGAGCAATCAGTGAGCCTTTCGTTGAGACCCTCGAACTGTTCGCTGGGCGACAAAAAAACGCTGGTTGAAGGAGAGGTGGATGAGGAGGGCACGTCTGCCAGATCCATTCTTGGAACGTATGAATATATGAGTCCTGAGCAGAAGCGAGGAGAGAAAGTTGATGCCCGAAGCGATATTTTTGCGCTGGGTCTCATTCTCTACGTTATGCTCACTGCACGAAAGCCGGAGGGACGGTGGAAGTTGCCATCGCAACTCGGCTGTTCGCTAGGTTGGGATGCGATTGTTGAACGATGTCTTGAGCCCGATGCTCACGAACGGGTTCAGAGCGCTGGGGAGTTGCTGGCGTTGACGCAGGGGGTTGTGATATCGAAGGAAACGGGGAGAAAAGAAGAAGAGACTGGGGACGGGGGCGGGGGCGAGGCGAAGAAAGAGCGTAAGGAGTCGAAAAACTTGAAGAAAAAGGTGTTGTTTGGTTTGGTTGCGTTGCTGGTGGTTGCGGGCTCGGTAGGTTTTTGGAGCTTGTGGGGTTCGAAGGAGGAGATGGAGCCTCTGGTTGCTGAGCAGGTGAGTACTCCAAACCCGACGATTGTTGAGCCTGAAAAAAAGATAGAGCCAGAACAGAAGGTTGAAAAGAAAGAGGGACCCAAAAAAAAGGAATTGACGATTGATCTTTCGGAGGCGAAAGATGCGTTGCGCTCGGGCAATACCGATGCTGCGAAGGAGAAAGTGCAACCCGCTCTAAAGCTGGATTCGAACAACTCTGCGGAATCTGAAATGTTGTTGGATGTTGAAAAAATGGCGGACGAACGTAAGGCGCGCACCATAAAGACCGATGCAGAAATGGCTGTGGAAAAAATCCAGAAAGAGATCAGCGATCGCAGGCAGGGGTTTGGGAGCAAGTTCCAAACCCTGGAAAAACAAATGCGCATTGCGCAGGATGCTTATGCGAGCAAGAGCTGGGTGCAGGCGTTCACTGCATTCACTGGCGTTGAACGCGAGTGTTCCGCGTTGCTTATACTCGCAGGCGAGAGGCGTGAGTCTGTAGCCTTCCGGAAAGAGATGGAGGGAAAACGCAGAGGCGCGGAGGCGAAGAATGCAGCGGCATTGGCAAAAAAAGAGTGGGACAACGGCGTGGGGGTCGCTTTACAGGCAGGTAAAGCATTCGAAAATGGAGATTTTGAAGAGGCTTCCAATGGTTGGAAAAACGCGGCGGAACGGTTCCAAACATCGGAAAAACTGGCTGCTGCCGTTTCTTCGTATCGGAAAGCGAAGGGAGCGTGGGAGGGAAGAATGTCGAATATCGAACAAAGAATATCGAACACCGAAGTAGAGAGATATGCAGCGGAGGAGTGGACTGCGGCGGAGCGATCGGCTCGGCTGGGTGCGGCGTCGACGAGCGAGCCTGTGTTGGGTAAAGAACATTATGTGGCGGCACTGGCGAGCTTTAATAAGGCGGTTGAAAAAGCACTTCAACGTATGGTGCCAGAAATGAAATGGACAGCGCAGCTTGGCGGTGGCGTGGAGATGGAGTTTATGCCGATTGCAGCGGGTACCTTCCAAATGGGCTCGAGTATGGGTGAGGATAACGAAAAACCAGTGCGCCAAGTCACGTTTGAGAACTCGTTCTGGATGGCGAAGACAGAGGTGACGATTGGGCAATGGAAACGTTTCTTGGAAGAAACGGGGCATACGAAGGGAACGGATTGGAGTGACAGCGAATGCCCTCTGAAGAAAAGCGGTACGTCGTATACCTTGACCAAGAATAAGTTCGGGATGAATTTTGAGCAACCTATGGTGGAAATAGACTGGAATGCGTCTGTTGAGTTTTGCAAATGGCTGACGACGAGAGAACGGAAGGCTGGACGACTTCCGGCTGGGGATGAATATGTTTTACCCACGGAGACTCAGTGGGAGTATGCGTGTCGAGCCGGAACGACGGGGAAATATGCAGGGGATTTGGATGCGTTGGCGTGGTACGGATTAAACAGTGGAAACAAAACGCATCCGGTTGGAACGAAGAAAGCGAATGGTTGGGGGTTGCACGATATGCACGGGAATGTTCGGGAGTGGTGTTTGGATGATTGGCATGAGTCGTATGATGGAGCACCCGCGAATGGTTCTCGATGGGGGGATGGATCGGGCTTTTACCGTGTGAACCGCGGTGGAAGTTGTTACAATAGTGCCGAGAATTGTCGGTCGGCGTACCGCCCCGGCCTCTCTCCGTCGTACACGTTCCACAATCTCGGCTTCCGCGCCTGTCTTGTTCGCAAGTATGCACCTTTGCCGAAAAGAGAGAAGTAGTCGTTTTGAGAAGTGTAATAAGTAAACGGAATTAAAATCCGACTTAATATAAATTAGGTAACCCAGTGAGGAGAATCGTCCCGCTGGGTTTCTTTATGAGGCTGGAATCGTAGAAGAGTGCTTCCAGCCTCTTCAGCACATAAAAAATGTGTCGAGCCGTCGCTGACATTGTAAAAAAGATTGTCTTTCACCTTTGGAACGCGGGCGTTTTTTATAGGCTTCCGGATCACAAAAATGGGAATGACATACCAAATGGCAATCGTAGAAAAAAGCGTTCATTATGAAAACACTTGATGACTCAATTGGGGATATGAAAACGCTTGTGCGCGAAGGCGTTTCGTCAAGCTCTGGTCAGGAAAACGATGCGTTGCGTGCTGGACAAATTCTGGGACAGTACAAAGTTCTCAAACTTGTTGGACGTGGCGGAATGGGGCAGGTCTATCTGGTTAAGCATGAGATTTTGCAGACCCGCCACGCGCTAAAACTCCTTCCAAAGGCTGTGGCGCAAAGCTCGGGGTTTGTGGAGCGTTTCCGGCGAGAAGCGCAGGTGATGGCGAAGCTTCAGCATCCAGGCATCGTTCACGTCACTCATGCAGATGTCTCCGGCTGGCATCACTACCTGATCATGGATTATATTGATGCTGACGGGAAAGAAACTCCGTTTGATCTTGAGGATGCGCTGGCAGAAGCACCAGATGGACGCTTTCCTCCATCAGTGGTGGGTCATCTTGCAGAACAGATTGCGAATGCTGTTTCTTTTGCCCATTCTCGTGGAGTAATTCATCGCGATTTGAAACCGGCGAACGTACTTCTCTCCTCTAAAAATATCGTTTCAGCATCCGTCAAGCTGACCGATTTTGGCCTTGCAAAACTCGCCGGAGGTGAGTGGGTGCGAAGCATGATCGAAGTGAGCAACCAGCAATCGATGTCCATTGGCGGCATGCCAACGCTAGCGGCTCAACCACACTCCGAGCGAAGCACAACCGGATCGATTCTGGGAACCTATGAGTATATGAGCCCAGAACAGCGCGAAGGTCGCGAAGCGGATGAGCGATCCGATATTTATTCTTTTGGCGTAATGCTTTACCGAATGTTGACCGGCAAGCGCATTATGGGTTTTCCAGAAATGCCGTCGCAACTGGTGCCGGATCTAAATCCAGCATGGGATCAACTGATCGTCAAAAGCCTCAAATCCAATGTCGATGACCGTTTCCAAACCTTGGAAGAATTGAAGGCGGTGTTGCCTACGGAGGAGGGAGTAGCAGAGAGAGTAGAAGAGATAGAAGTGGTAACCGCGAAAGATGACTTTGTAGGTTCTGGAGAGGTGCTTTCCGCTCCCAAAGATGGCGAAAAGTGGACAGCAAACCTTGGTTCCGATGTTTGGATGGAGTTTATGCCGATTGCATCTGGCAGCTTTGGGATGGGAACAAAGAAAATGTTTTGGAGCGGGAAAAAGATCCATCAGGTCACGTTTGAAAAGCCGTTCTGGATGGCGAAAACAGAGGTGACGCAGCGACAATACATGCAGTTGACGGGGAGCAACCCGTCGAACTTCCAAGGTTTGGAAAACCCAGTGGAGAAGGTGAGTTGGAACGACGCTATGAGTTTTTGCGAGAATCTGACGGAAAGCGAACTGTCGGCGGGACGGCTTTCGGACGGTTTCGAATATAAACTACCGACAGAGGCGCAGTGGGAATATGCTTGTCGATCCGGAACGACTGGAAAATATGCGGGGAATTTGAATGAGATGGCGTGGTACTACTTGAATAGCGGACGTAAAACGCATCCGGTTGGAACGAAGAAGGCGAATGACTGGGGGTTACACGACATGCATGGGAATGTGTGGGAATGGTGTTTGGATGATTGGCATGGATCGTATAAAAGTGCGCCAGCGAATGGTTCAAGATGGGGCGATGGATCTGGCTCTTACCGTGTGCTCCGCGGTGGCAGTTGGCTCGATGATGCCGAGAATTGTCGGTCGGCGTACCGCGGCAGGAACGATCCGTCGGGCACGCGCATCAATCTCGGCTTCCGCGTCTGCCTTGTCCGCAAGTAGACACCTTTACAGAAAACAAAAGAAAAGGTGAGAGGAGCCGGGGAGTGTCAGCGGGCTGACTAGAAGGAAAGCCCGCAGACGCTCACAGGCGGAACGAACTCCCTCCGCCTCCGGCGGCGATTTTTTTAGGCGAGCGGGGTTTTGCTTTTCTTGAGCAAGTTTTGTTGTGAAAATATAAGGAGAAGATGTTTTGAAATATAGAGTATTTAGTTATCCGATTCCATGCGAAGAGGAGAGGGCATTTCCGAATGGAGATTTCCGATTGAAAGAAAAGGGTTCCAACCCTTGGAAGTATAACTCTTCAAAAAATCGGCAATCGGCAATCTTCAATCGACAATGCCTCCCCCTCGGCTGTTCTCTCTAGCGTTGAAAGCGAAGCGATAAATAATTTTTGTATCCAAAAATAGTGACGAAGGAACGTTTCACCGGGTGGTGAAAAAAGTGGTGAATCGGTGCATGGAATTGGTGCAGAAGAATTTTTACCACCCGCTATCGCTAGAGGAACTTCGGAGGGGAGAGCATTGCCGATTGCCGATTGGGAAAGGATAGGAATAACGAATATCAAATATCGAATATCGAACAACCAATATCGAATATCGAAGTAAGAGGGAGATTGAACCACGAATGGACGCGAATGCACACAAATGGGAGGGGGGGAAGATTCGTCAGACACAGCTCCACAGCGATGGGGACGCCTATTATGATCTGTGAATTTTAGGCATAAGCGAGACGTTGTCCACGTGCTTCTGGGATGTGATCGCCAAACTCTTTTGCGGTCTCTATCCAGTGATCAACTGCGTCTCTGGCATTTGCGAGAGAAGATTCATATGAATCGCCGTGAGCCATGCATCCCGCTAGTTCAGGAACGTCTGCAACAAAAGAGTTGTCTTCGTTGCTCCAAAATATTGTGATTTCATATTTATCCGTTAATAGTTCTTTCGAGTCTATATCATTCTTCCCTCAAAACCTAGGTAGAGTAATAAGTTTTGCAGGTCGGCGATTTTGATGTTTGCATCAGATGTGCCTCTAAGAATTTGCCATAATATTTTTTCTCGTGTGCCCATATAAATTACCATAGAGCGTCTCTCTAAATACAGCAAGAATCCTTTACAGACAGAACGCTCTCGCCTTACTCTGAGCGGCTTGTTGGGTTTCTTGTTGATGCGTTCTTTGGTCGCGCTCTTTACGGATTGCATAGCGCGGTACCGTGAGGAATGTTGGAATGTGTCGGTGCTTGGTTTTATAGAGGGAATGTGAGAGTGTCGAAAACAGTGCGAG
>JAOZMR010000001.1:0-31198 GCA_029934215.1 Pontiellaceae bacterium
TCGAGTGCTCCGTCCAGCGCGTTGGTCGGATTAAGAATCGAAATATACGTCACTTCCCATCCGTCCCACATTCCGTCCGCATCGGTATCGACATTGGTTGGATTGCATCCGTAGAGATATTCATTGCTATTCATAAGACCGTCGCCATCGGAATCCCAAGCAGCATCCGCAGAGTTCGTCGAACTCATTGGCGGATTATAAAGCTCTTCCCATCCGTCCGGAATGCTATCGGCATCTGAATCCGCATCGTTCGGATTCGCGCCGCCGGCATATTCTCCAAGGTTTGGAAGTCCATCGCTGTCTGCGTCGTCGGCGGAATCGTCGATCAACGGATTCAAGCCGTTCGCAACTTCCCAGCCGTCAGGCATGTTGTCGCCGTCCGTGTCCGAATTGTTCGGATCGGTTCCGTTGCTCTGCTCTTCCAAATTCGTCAAATCATCCGAATCATCATCCAAATCAGGATCTGTTTCGCCATGCTTGATTTCCCAAGCATCGACCAAACCGTTGTCGTCCGCATCCACAAACTCATCGCAACCGATATCGGAGAAACCGTCTTGCGGACGCGCTTCGCCTTCGAAATCGGTCGTGATCGATGCCATCGAAACAGCCGTTCCAAAGCAGGAGGAGTTTGTACTTCTCAAATGATAATCTCCGCCGCCAATGAAGAGCGGATCATTCGTGGTTGAAAGTTGCGCTCCTGGATAGCCGAACTCGATCGCGCTGTACCAAAGATCAATCGCTCCGCCTACGCAATGCAGATTCACATCGGCGGTTCCCGTCGCAATGTTGCCCCAGAAAATTGTGTTATGCATCACCGGACGGCCCGCAGAACTCATTCCGCCGCCCGAAGTTCCAGCGATATTTCCTGCGACCGTACAATGAACGCCAGTCGGATTACTGCTTGCGTCCAGATAAATACCCGCGCCCGCCAAACCCGATTCGTTTTCCGCAATCAAGCTATTGATCAACAACGGAGACGATCCGTTGAGCAGCTCGATCCCAGCGCCATTTTCCAGCACCGTGTTTTCACGAATCACACACTCTTCGAGCAACGCGCCCGCGTTATCAAACGTCAATCCGCCAGCGTTTTTGATCAATGTGCAACCCAGCAGCGTCGCCTGCGGATCGTTAATCACCACAACCGCACGTCCGGCGCAGTTTGAGAAAATCGTGTTTTCGACAAGCAGTCCGTTTGTGTTTCCAGAAGCAACGCCCGAAACATATAAACCGACACCGACATCGCCGACTTCGTTTGTGTTGCTGATCGTACGAATAACGCTATCGAGCAACGTCACCGTCGAATCTATCGAACGGATTCCGTTTTGCGTCTGCTCAATTTCGCAGTTCTCGAAGATCGGCTCGGAGTTTTCCAAACATTGGACAGCCGCGAGTTCGCATTCATAAATACGACAATCCACAATGCGCGGGCTCGCTCCAACGAGAACAATCCCGTTTTCCTGATCGCAATCACCATCGCCGCAACACGCCAGCGTCGTGGTCAGCGAGAAGCCTTGGATGAGCGTATCCGTCGTTTCGCCATTGGTCAACTTGAAGCACGCGCCGATTCCGAGCGAATTGATGGTCGTATTCGTGCGTCCGTTTTCGGAACGAATCGTGAGATCTTTTCCGCGCGGGGTAATGTCATAATTTCCGGTTCCCGAATAGATTCCGTCGCGCACAATAATCATTGTTCCTTCGACGGTATTCGTTGAATCGATTGCCTTCTGAATGGAATCGAACGGATGATTGGTTGTTCCGTTTTCTAGCGGATCACTGTTTTCAGGATCAAAGTTCCAAGGATCGGAAACCGCGTCGTCATCGACATACATCGGGTCGAAAGCGTTCAGGCGATCGGTTCCAAGCGCGGTCTCCTCCGCATCCGTCAGACCATCGCCATCCGTATCAGAAACTTGGGCGTTAAAAACCAACGGATCAAATCCGCGCGCCACTTCCCATCCGTCCGGCAACGTGTCGCCATCTGTGTCGTTCTTCGTTGGATTACAGCTATTTGTTGCGACCCAGTTGGTCATAACCGAATACCCAACGGCGTATTCATCACTGTTCAACAAGCCATCGTTATCGAAATCTAACGCTCCATCCAATGCATTGGTTGGGTTCAGGCTATAAAGAAACTCCCATCCATCCGGCATTCCATCGGCATCTGTATCTGGATTGATCGGACTACAACCGAGAAGATACTCGTTGCTATTCGCAAGACCATCCAAATCCCAATCCGAAGCACCATCCGCCGCATTCGTTGGATTGAGCGACGGCATGTAAGTGACCTCCCAACCGTCCGGCATGCCGTCGGAATCGGAGTCTGTGTTGGTTGGGCTAGTTCCCAGAGCAAACTCATTACTGTTCAAAACGCCGTCTTCGTCGGAGTCGAGTGCTCCGTCCAGCGCGTTGGTCGGATTAAGAATCGAAATATACGTCACTTCCCATCCGTCGTGCATTCCGTCCGCATCGGTGTCGACGTTAGTTGGATTGCATTCGTAGAAATATTCGTTGCTGTTTAAGAGACCGTCATTATCGAAATCTAAAGCACCATCCAACCCATTGGTTGGGCTCAACGGCGGATTATAAAGCTCTTCCCAGATGTCCGGCATTCCATCGGAATCGCTGTCGGAATCCGTTGGATTTGTGCCTGCATTAAATTCTTCCAAATTTGTTAGTCCGTCGCTATCTGCATCGTCGCCGGAATCGTCAAACAACGGATCAAGATCATGATAAATCTCCCAGCCATCGGTCATTCCGTCCTCATCCGTATCGGCGACTTGCGGATCCGTTCCCTCTGTGTATTCCTCAAGATTTCCAAGCCCGTCATTATCAGGATCACCAGCCGCGCCGTTCGTGCTTGTTGCATCATTGGCAAGAAGACCGTTGTCTACCTCCCAACCGTCCGGCATGTCGTCAGTATCGGAATCTGTGTTGGTTGGAATGGTTCCCAGCGCAAACTCATTGCTATTCAAAACGCCGTCTTCGTCGGAGTCGAGTGCTCCGTCCAGCGCGTTGGTCGGATTAAGAATCGAAATATACGTCACTTCCCATCCGTCCCACATTCCGTCCGCATCGGTATCGACATTGGTTGGATTGCATCCGTAGAGATATTCATTGCTATTCATAAGACCGTCGCCATCGGAATCCCAAGCAGCATCCGCAGAGTTCGTCGAACTCATTGGCGGATTATAAAGCTCTTCCCATCCGTCCGGAATGCTATCGGCATCTGAATCCGCATCGTTCGGATTCGCGCCGCCGGCATATTCTCCAAGGTTTGGAAGTCCATCGCTGTCTGCGTCGTCGGCGGAATCGTCGATCAACGGATTCAAGCCGTTCGCAACTTCCCAGCCGTCAGGCATGTTGTCGCCGTCCGTGTCCGAATTGTTCGGATCGGTTCCGTTGCTCTGCTCTTCCAAATTCGTCAAATCATCCGAATCATCATCCAAATCAGGATCTGTTTCGCCATGCTTGATTTCCCAAGCATCGACCAAACCGTTGTCGTCCGCATCCACAAACTCATCGCAACCGATATCGGAGAAACCGTCTTGCGGACGCGCTTCGCCTTCGAAATCGGTCGTGATCGATGCCATCGAAACAGCCGTTCCAAAGCAGGAGGAGTTTGTACTTCTCAAATGATAATCTCCGCCGCCAATGAAGAGCGGATCATTCGTGGTTGAAAGTTGCGCTCCTGGATAGCCGAACTCGATCGCGCTGTACCAAAGATCAATCGCTCCGCCTACGCAATGCAGATTCACATCGGCGGTTCCCGTCGCAATGTTGCCCCAGAAAATTGTGTTATGCATCACCGGACGGCCCGCAGAACTCATTCCGCCGCCCGAAGTTCCAGCGATATTTCCTGCGACCGTACAATGAACGCCAGTCGGATTACTGCTTGCGTCCAGATAAATACCCGCGCCCGCCAAACCCGATTCGTTTTCCGCAATCAAGCTATTGATCAACAACGGAGACGATCCGTTGAGCAGCTCGATCCCAGCGCCATTTTCCAGCACCGTGTTTTCACGAATCACACACTCTTCGAGCAACGCGCCCGCGTTATCAAACGTCAATCCGCCAGCGTTTTTGATCAATGTGCAACCCAGCAGCGTCGCCTGCGGATCGTTAATCACCACAACCGCACGTCCGGCGCAGTTTGAGAAAATCGTGTTTTCGACAAGCAGTCCGTTTGTGTTTCCAGAAGCAACGCCCGAAACATATAAACCGACACCGACATCGCCGACTTCGTTTGTGTTGCTGATCGTACGAATAACGCTATCGAGCAACGTCACCGTCGAATCTATCGAACGGATTCCGTTTTGCGTCTGCTCAATTTCGCAGTTCTCGAAGATCGGCTCGGAGTTTTCCAAACATTGGACAGCCGCGAGTTCGCATTCATAAATACGACAATCCACAATGCGCGGGCTCGCTCCAACGAGAACAATCCCGTTTTCCTGATCGCAATCACCATCGCCGCAACACGCCAGCGTCGTGGTCAGCGAGAAGCCTTGGATGAGCGTATCCGTCGTTTCGCCATTGGTCAACTTGAAGCACGCGCCGATTCCGAGCGAATTGATGGTCGTATTCGTGCGTCCGTTTTCGGAACGAATCGTGAGATCTTTTCCGCGCGGGGTAATGTCATAATTTCCGGTTCCCGAATAGATTCCGTCGCGCACAATAATCATTGTTCCTTCGACGGTATTCGTTGAATCGATTGCCTTCTGAATGGAATCGAACGGATGATTGGTTGTTCCATTCTCTAGCGGGTCACTGTTTTCAGGATCGTTTTTCCAAGGATCGGAAACCGCGTCATCATCGACATACATCGGGTCAAACCGATTGTTAGGTTTCGTGCCTAATTGATACTCTTCGAAATTCGTCAGACCGTCTTGGTCCAAATCATATGCAGCATCATTCATCTGCGAATCAAGCCCGTGCTCATCCTCCCAGCGGTCCGTCATGCCGTCACCATCTGAATCTGCATAGTCGGAGCTGGGAACGGTTGGGTCAGTTCCGTTCAAAAACTCCTGAAGATTCGACGCGCTATCTTCGTCTGGGTCTTCGCTTGCGTCGTTGATTTTTGGATTCAACTCTGAGCTATATCGAACCTCCCAAGCATCTGGCATTCCGTCGTGATCTGTATCCGCATGGCTTGGGTTCGTTTGCAAATTGTGCTCGTTCAAATTGAGCAACGTATCGGAATCTAAATCCCCAGCGGAATCGTCTTCCAGCGGATTTAGACCATACAAAACTTCCCACCCGTCCAACATTCCATCGAAATCTGTGTCAGCATTTTTTGGGTTGGTTCCGTTCGCGTACTCTTGCTGATGGGTTAATCCGTCCGAATCTGAATCGGCGGCAGAATCATCCACCAAAGGATTCGTGTTCTTTAGAATCTCCCAACTGTCCGGAAGACCATCATCGTCTGTATCCGAATTCCTTGGATTCGTTCCTTGATAAAACTCCTGAAGATTCATCACGCCATCGAAATCAGCATCCTGTGTTGCGTCGTTCTGCAACGGAAGTAGCCCGTACGCGACCTCCCAGCCGTCCAGCATTCCATCATCATCGCTATCAGGATCGTTTGGGTCTGTCCCGTTCTGATATTCTTGCAAATCCGTTAGTCCATCATTATCCGGATCGTCTGGCGCCGCCAAGGCGATCGATAAGCCAAGGATTCCCCAGCATAAAAAAAGAGTTACAAGCCATTTAATTTGTTTTGCATAGTTCATTGTTTTACCTCTTCTATAATCATATATCTAAAAAGCTCCAAACATTGGAATAAACACACTACGGTTGCTGGACGCGTACCTTATAAAAACCTTTTGCCTCCATCGCCTGATTGGTGAAGATCAATTCGCCGTCTGTTCCTGGCAAATCTGACCAGCCAGCAACCGGCTCCCACGCGCCCGACACCAAATTCGTTCGAAGCAACAAAGAGTACGTCCGCCCAGCCACCGTTTGCCAGCTCAGGCTAAACGCAGAACCAGACGCCGGAGTTGACGCATTGACAACAAACAGATCCAGCGGATCGTTCGCGTCCGTTCCAGCGATGCGCTCATCGGCATCGCTCATTCCATCACCATCAGAATCAATAGTAGAAAGATGCGACAAAGGGTTTCGTCCGTTCTGAACTTCCCATCCATCCGGCATTCCATCGCCGTCCGTATCCTGATTATTTGGATCGGTTCCAACGATGTACTCCTGCAAATTAGTCAAACCATCATGGTCTGGATCATCCGCAGAATCATCCAAATTTGGATCTAATCCATTGGCAACTTCCCAGCTATCGACCATTCCATCCGCATCGCTATCTTCATCCGAACTCTGCGGATCTGTATTATTTTGGAATTCCTGCAAGTTAGTGAAGCCGTCGCTGTCAGGATCAAGCCCAGAATCATCCACACCAACCACCAAACCGTTCGCCACTTCCCAGACATCCAACATCCCGTCTTGGTCGAGATCGGCATGTTCATAACATCCAGCATCCACCTTCAAAGGCAACGCGGTGGGTCTTGGATTCAAATCCAGATCGTTTGTTGGCGCATAATAGAAAACAGCGGAATCAAACGCGGAAGAATTCGTTCCAGAAATATGATAATCCCCGCCGCCAACAAAAAGCGGATTGTTCGTCGTCGAAACCAACATATCTTCGTATCCATGCTCAACCACGCTATAGGAGATCAAGACATCCCCGTCCGACTTAAACAACGTGTCGAAACTCGTATCCGGCGCGTTCAAGCGAGTATTCAAAACAATCTTTGCATTCGCGGCGACATTCCCCCAGTAAACCATATTGAAAAACTGCGAATCACCAGCGGACGCAAACCCGCCGCCTCGTGTGTTGGCATGATTGTTCGCAACCGTGCAATTGATCACCGTCGGACTACAGCTTTCGCCGATATGCAGCCCGCCGCCCAAACCATAGCGAGGCGCTGACACTTCCTCAGGAAATGCGACATCATCTGCCCACGTTTGGTTCTCAACAATCAGGCAATTTCGAATCAACGGAGACGACCCGCGCAACAGAAGAATTCCAGCGCCGTTTTCATTTTCATCCGCCACATCAAACGCATTCGCAGCGCCCATTGGGAACAAGCTCGACGTTTGAAGAACCGAGCCGTTCATCGAATAATAATTGGGCGCATCATTTCCTCGGAACTCGCACCGCTCGATCAAGCTCGCGCTCCCATCCAACGTCAGTCCGCCCGCGTTGTCCACAATTGCACAATCCACCAACTCAAACGTCGGATCATCCACAACCGCCACGCCGCGCCCAACACAATTCGAAACGACCGTATTCTTCAAGAACCCTCCAGCTCCGCCATTCACAAAAACACCCATCTGGGAACAATCTCGAATTGAAGAGTCCTGAACCTGAATCGTTGAATTTTGAGCCAGAATCCCCGAACCCGTCATCGAGTGTATTTGATTGCTAACCACAGTCGCCGTCGAGTCCACCAGCACGAGCCCATTCGAGAGCGAACTCATGTTGCAGTTTCCAATGATTGGAAACGCGCCAGCGGAACAATAAATGGCGGACTGCAAACAATTTGAAATCGTCAGATCGCTCAAAACAGGCGCGACGCCTTCAAGAACCACCGCCGGTTCATCATCGCATCCAACAATCGTAAAGCCCTGCACTACTGTCGTATTCGTCTCGCCGCTCGAAAGAACGAACGCAGAATCCGAGCCAAGCGTATCGATCAATACGCCCGCGCTTCCATTCACCGAGCGAAGTCGAATTGCTTTTCCGTCCGTTGAAATTCCCACATTTCCTTCACCCACATAGGTTCCGTCTAGAACCAGAATCAGCATTCCATCAGCGACAGCATCCACCGCCTCTTGAATGGAGTCGAACGGATGCTCAGACGTTCCGTCTTCGAGCGGATCACTATCGTAAGGAGTTCCAGGGAACGGATCGTTCGCGGCATCGTCATCGACATACGTCGGATCAAAAGCGTTTAGACGATCGGTTCCGAGCGCGGCTTCCTCCAAATCCGTCAAGCCATCGTCATCCGTGTCATCAACGGGAGCGTCGTAATCCAACGGATCAAACCCGCGAGCCTCGTTCGCCACTTCCCATCCGTCCGGCAAAGAGTCGCCATCCGTATCTGGATTATTCGGATCGGTATCTTCAGTGAATTCTCCAATGTTTAGAAGACCGTCGCCATCCGCATCCTCTGCAGAATCGTCGAGCAACGGATTCAACTCATGCGACACTTCCCAGCCGTCGAGCATTCCGTCGGCATCGGTATCAGAATTCGTTGGATTGCAATTGTTCGCGTGTTCGAATTTATTAGTGAGACCATCGCCATCAGAATCCCCAAACGCATCCGCCTCATTCGTTGGATTGAGCACAGGCATGTACAGGATTTCCCATCCATCCGGCATGCCGTCTGCATCGGTATCGGTGTTTGTCGGATTCGTTCCGAAAACAAACTCATTACTATTCAAAACGCCGTCGTCGTCGAAATCCAACGCTCCGTCAGCCGCGTTGGTCGGATTCAGCGGAGGCATATAGAACCACTCCCAACCGTCCGCCATTCCATCGCCGTCCGTGTCGGAAACTTTTGGGTTAGTGCCGTTTTGATACTCTTCGATATTCGTCAGATCATCCGGCTCTTCATCATCGGCGCTGTCATCAGAAAGCGGATTTAGCTCATTATCGATTTCCCATCCGTCAGGCATCCCGTCGTCATCCGTGTCTGGTTTATTCGGATCTGTTCTCTTCTCAATTTCAACGCCATCAAGAACGCCGTCGCCATCTGAATCTGAATTCTGTGGATCGGTGTTGTTTTGATACTCACTGAGATTGGTCAAACCATCGTCATCCGCGTCGGCCGTTGCATCGTTTAACTCTGGATCCAACCCGTTATCGATTTCCCATCCATTCGGCATTCCGTCTCCGTCGGTATCTGGATCGTGCGGATCTGTGCCCGCGTCTATTTCATCGCCATCATTAAAACCGTCACCGTCGGTGTCTGGGTTTTGAGGATCGGTGGATGGATCATATTCATACTCTTCGAGGTTGGTCATTCCGTCGTCGTCGGCATCGGCGGTTGGATCGTTTTCAGTCGGGTCCAAACCATTATTCAGCTCCCAATCATCCGGCATTCTGTCGCCGTCGGAATCAGCATCCCTCGGATTCGTTCCTGTTTGATATTCGAGAAGATTTGAAAGATTATCCGAATCAGGATCGCCACCAGCATCGTCGTCTCCTGGGTCGAGGTCGTTATCAACCTCCCAGCCATCGGGCATTTCATCGCCATCGGAATCGGAATCGAGCGGATTCGTACCTTCCGTTTTCTCCTCGGAATCAGTCAATCCGTCCTCATCACTATCAGGATTCAACGGATTCGTTCCATCCGTGACCTCTTCGCCATCAAGCACGCCATCGTCATCGGAGTCGTTGTCGCGTGGATCTGTATTATTTTGATATTCCAGAAGGTTGTTTAGCTCGTCATTGTCTTCATCGTCTATCGCATCGGCAGAATCGAACGGATCCAGATCATTTGCGATTTCCCAGAGATCTTGCATACCATCGGAATCGGAGTCCTGAACTTCGTAGCACCCGATATCCACCTGATTAGGAAGCGCTGTTGGACGTGCGGTTCCGTCGAGATCGTTTGTGAGTCCAATAAGGAATATGCCCTGATTGAAACACGGGGAATTGGTTCCGGAGAGATGATAATCGCCATTGCCGACGAACAACGGATCGAGGCTGAACGATTCGCCAGCGGAGGAATATCCAAACTCAATGTTGCTGAACCAAATATCGATGGAACCACTCCGGCAATGGATGTTTGGATAATTCGGCGTTGCGGAAACTCGAACCGCCGGATCATCCAGATAATAAATCCGCGCGCCCAGAGACGTATTCCCCCAAAAGATCATATTTCGCGCGGACGGTCTTCCGCTCGAACTAATTCCGCCACCGCGCGTGTTGGCATGATTATCCACAACGGTGCTGTTATGCAGAATTGGATTACAATTTTGTCCCGCAAAAATGCCGCCGCCCATTCCAAAGTTTGGAACAATTTCCACGCCAAAGTCTGGATCATCCGCCCACGTTTTGTTTCCAGCAATCAACGAATTGACGATCGTCGGAGACGATCCGTTTTTCAGAAGAATCCCTCCTCCGTTTTCATCGGGATTGGTGACATCTTCGAACCCTTCAACCTCAAGAGGCGAAAGCCGAGGATAAACATAAGAAGACTCGCTGATCTTGTAGTAATTCGGTGCATCATTCTCGCGAACGACACAGCGTTCAACGAGAGCGTCGCAATTATCCAGCGTCATGCCGCCCCAGTTTTCGCTGAATGTGCAATCGGAGAACGTTGCATTATTTTCGCCGCTCACAAAAACGCCTCGTCCGCTACAACTCGAAACCACAGTGTTCGCCGCAGAGAACCCGCCAGAACTTCCATGCAGATAGATTCCGCGTCCGCAATTGGAGATTGCAGAATCCGTAATGGAAAAGCCGAGGCTATCCATCGAATAGACCCCCTGCCCGCTCAAAGAAATTCGCGTGTTCAAAATCGTCAACGACGAATCATTTGCCACGATCCCCTGCGACGTCAGGCGAATATCACAATTTTCGATCACCGGAGACGCCTCCTCGGAGCAGCGAATCCCAGCGAGTTCGCACTCGAAAATTTCGCAATCCACAATGCGCGGGCCTGCGCCAATCAGTACGATGGCGTCTTCCTCGTCGCAATCCCCGTCCGAACAGCACGTCAGCGTGGTCGTCAACTTAAAGCCCTGAATCACCGTATTCGTCGTTTCGCTATTCGAAAGTTTGAAGCAAGCGCCCTGCCCTAGCGTATTGATCAGAACATTCGAATGCCCTGGATAGGCTCGCACGATCAATGCTTTCCCTTCCGTGGAAATATCAAAATTCCCGACGCCGCTGTACTGCCCATCGACAACAAAGATCGACATTCCATCAACCGTATTACTGGAATTTATGGCTTTCTGAATGGCGTCAAAAGGATGCGCCGACGTTCCGTCCTCATCAGGATCACCCGACTCCGGATACCCAGGCCATGGGTCGAGCGGTCCCGCTTCATTCACAATCACTGGATCATATCTATTGTCGAGCTGCGTGCCCCACAAAGCTTCCAGCTCATTTGAAAATCCATCGCCATCTTCATCGCCGATAGGCAAAACCGGAACAAGCGGATTGGAATCGTTCCCGTCAGGAAGCCCATCGGTATCGGTATCTGGATTATTCGGATTCGTGATGAACAAATTGGTGATCGCCGCATTGGTTGTGATTTCATAATAATCGGACAAGCCATCGCCATCGCTATCCGCGTCGAACGGATCTGTGGAACCCGGAACACCGAACGAGAAATTCGAGACAGAACCCGAGATATTCGTATAAACCGAAACCCAGTTGGAATACGCAGAAAGACTGTATTCATAGATCGTGAGAACGGTGTCGCCATCTGGATCGAGCTGCGCATCGTCCACCAGCGGATCGGTTCCGTTGTCGATTTCCCATCCGTCAGGAATGCCATCGTCATCTGTGTCGGAATCAGTCGGATCCGTGTTGTTTCGATACTCCTGCAAATTTGAAAGTCCATCGCCATCGGAATCATCAGACGCATCGGAGGAATCGTTTTTAGCTAACCCATTCGCGTCCTCCCAATCGTCCGGCATTCCATCGCCGTCCGTATCTGCCACAATTTCGTAGCACCCGACATCCGGATTTGACACACCGTCTCCATTTCCATCCTGCGGACGGAACAGCCCCAACAGATCCGTCGCAGGTGCGGCGCTGGGCGACCCAGCATCCACGCAAGGCGACGCAGAAGAAGCCAGACGAAAATCCCCCGCGCTACGATCGACAAACAGCGGATCCGCATCGAACGAGGACGCTGGCATCTGAGCATATCCGCCCTCAACATCACTATAAGCAATATCGATCACCGTTTCACGATGTTCCAAATTAGGGAACTGAATGGAAGAAACCACACGCGCGCCCTCATTCATCCCCGCGCTATTTGCCGCATTTCCCCAGAAAATCATATTCCGCATCAACGAACTACCCAGCGAGCAAAATCCACCGCCGCGCGTATTCGCCGTGTTATCAGCAACCGTACAATTTATCCCCGTCGGATTACACCCAACCCCAGCATAAATTCCGCCACCCAAACCAAACTCCGGCGGCGACTCCAAGAACGTCACGCCCGTATAATCAGGATCATCCGCCCACGTTCTGTTTTGAGCAATTAGACAGTTTTGAATGATAGGTGACGCCCCGCGAAGCAGAAGGATTCCCGCGCCATTTTCATCCTCATCCGTTTGATCCGTCGCGCCATCCGGCGTTAAATTCCGCCCGACATAAGAAACCCCATCAACCGCATAATAATTACCACCCTGATTTTCCTGAATCACGCAGCGAGCCAGCGTCGCGCTAGAAGCATCCAGCGTGATTCCACCTCGGCAGCCCATCACAGTTGAACCCGTAATTTCTGCCAAATCATCACCCACAATCTTCACCCCTCGACCATTACAATAAGAGATCGTCGTATCTCGAATGATCAAACCCTCGCTTCCAGTGGCATCCACTCCGACACCCACGTCGCCTGCGATATTGAAACCAATATTGTTGATTCGTGTATCCAAAATGACCGGCGACGCATTTTCTGCGATGATTCCGTTCAAACTGTTTTCGATCTTACAACGCTCAACCACAGGTCGTGCGCCGTTGACGCAATGAATCGCAGCGCGTTCGCATTCAAAAATCCAGCAATCCTTAATTCGCGGACTCGCATTATCCACAACCACGCCGCTCGGTCCCGAATAAACAAGACCATCCACCCCGACGATATTCATCGTTAGCGAAAACCCTTGAATCAATGCATTCGTTGTTTCGCCCTCGGACACCACAAAGCACGAACCGAACCCAAGCGTATTGATTATTGCATTGGTTTGTCCGTGCCAAGACCGGACAACAATGTCCTTTCCTTCCAGCGAAATCTCTCGATTTCCGACGCCAGAATACGTTCCATCGTTCACAAGAACAGTCATTCCGCTCGTCGCGGAAGAAATCGCCTTTTGAATGGAATCGAACGCATTAGAAATGCTTCCATCCTCTGACGGATTACTATTCTCCGAATCGTGCGGATACGGATCGTTTGCTCCATCATCATCCACAAAAACAGGATCGAGCGGATTAAACGCCTGCGTTCCAAGCTCGGCTTCTTCCTGATCGGTCAAACCATCGCTGTCTCGATCGGTCACAACCGGATCTTCGATCATCTGCGGGCTAGTTATTGCGTTAGCATTTTCCCAAGCATCGGAAAACTCGTCACCATCCGTATCCGCATGATTTGGATTCGAGACATACGCATTATCCGTCGCATTCGTTGTCACCTCATAAAAATCGCTAAGCCCGTCCCCATCGCTATCCACATTTTGAGGATCCGTTGCGCCCGGAATGTACCGGAACGCATTTCCATTAAAGTCGAAATACTCAAACCGAGCGACCGCTCCCGTCACCGACGCATAAACGTCGTTCCAAAGGTTGGAAGAAGAAAGATTATATTCCTGAATATTCAGCAAACTGTCCCCGTCTGGATCGGACAAAGAGTCGTCATCCATCGGATCCAAACCATTATCCACTTCCCAGCCGTCAGGCATTCCATCGGCATCGGAGTCAGGATATCTCGGATTTGTTCCAGCGATAAATTCACTGAAATTACTCAACCCATCAGAATCCGCATCCCCAGAAGCATCCGATGAATCAAGAGGAGCAAAACCATTATCGACCTCCCACCCGTCAGACATTCCATCACCATCCGAATCGGAATTGATTGGATCCGTTCCATGAGTCAACTCATCCCCATTAGTCAGCCCGTCCTCGTCGATATCCCCAGCAGGATCAGAGCTACCATTTGCGCGCTCCCAAGCATCGACCAATCCATTGCCGTCCGCATCCACAAACTCGTCGCAACCGATATCGGAGAAACCATTTTGCAAACGCGGTTCGCCTTCGAAATCGTTCGTAACCGACGCCATCGAAACAGCAGTTCCAAAGCAAGATGAATTTGTACGGCTCAAATGATAATCTCCGCCGCCAATGAACATTGGATCATTCGTGGTTGAAAGCTGCGCTCCTGGATAGCCAAACTCAATCGCGCTGTACCAAAGATCAATTGCACCGCTCACGCAATGCAGATTCACATCGACGGTTTCCGCCGCAGTGTTGCCCCAGAAAATTGTGTTATGCATCACTGGACGGCCCGCAGAACTCATTCCGCCGCCCGAAGTTCCAGCGATATTTCCTGCGACCGTACAATGAACGCCAGTCGGATTACTGCTTGCGTCCAGATAAATACCCGCGCCCGCCAAACCCGATTCGTTTTCCGCAATCAAGCTATTGATCAACAACGGAGACGATCCGTTGAGCAGCTCGATCCCAGCGCCATTTTCCAGCACCGTGTTTTCACGAATCACACACTCTTCGAGCAACGCGCCCGCGTTATCAAACGTCAATCCGCCAGCGTTTTTGATCAATGTGCA
Organism: Pontiellaceae bacterium; assembly: GCA_029934215.1. Classification (GTDB taxonomy): domain Bacteria; phylum Verrucomicrobiota; class Kiritimatiellia; order Kiritimatiellales; family Tichowtungiaceae; genus Tichowtungia. The sequence goes on from JAOZMR010000001.1 coordinate 14,530, forward strand.
ACCCAGCAGCGTCGCCTGCGGATCGTTAATCACCACAACCGCACGTCCGGCGCAGTTTGAGAAAATCGTGTTTTCGACAAGCAGTCCGTTTGTGTTTCCAGAAGCAACGCCCGAAACATATAAACCGACACCGACATCGCCGACTTCGTTTGTGTTGCTGATCGTACGAATAACGCTATCGAGCAACGTCACCGTCGAATCTATCGAACGGATTCCGTTTTGCGTCTGCTCAATTTCGCAGTTCTCGAAGATCGGCTCGGAGTTTTCCAAACATTGGACAGCCGCGAGTTCGCATTCATAAATGCGACAATCCACAATGCGCGGACTCGCACCGACAAGAACAATCCCGTTTTCCTGATCGCAATCGCCGTCGTCGCAACACGCCAGCGTCGTGGTCAGCGAGAAGCCTTGGATAAGCGTATCCGTCGTTTCGCCATCGGTCAGCTTGAAGCACGCGCCGATTCCGAGCGAATTGATGGTTGTATTCGTGCGTCCGTTTTCGGACCGAATCGTGAGATCTTTTCCACGCGGAGTAATGTCATAATTTCCGGCTCCAGAATAGATTCCGTCGCGCACAATAATCATTGTTCCTTCGACGGTATTCGTTGAATCGATTGCTTTCTGAATGGAATCGAACGGATGATTGGTTGTTCCATTCTCTAGCGGGTCACTATGTTCAGGATCAAAGTTCCAAGGGTCGGAAACTGCGTCGTCATCGACATACATCGGGTCGAAAGCGTTCAAGCGATCAGTTCCGAGCGCGGTCTCCTGATCATCCGTCAAACCATCGCCATCCGTATCAGAAACTTGGGCGTTAAAAACCAACGGATCATACCCGCGCGCCGCGTTCGCAACTTCCCATCCGTCCGGCAACGTGTCGCCATCTGTGTCATTCTTCGTTGGATTACAGCTATTTGTTGCGACCCAGTTGGTCATAACCAAATACCCAAAGGCGTACTCATTACTATTCAACAAGCCATCGGAATCGGAATCTAACGCTCCATCCAACGCGTTGGTTGGGTTCAGGCTATAAAGAAACTCCCATCCATCTGGCATTCCATCGCCATCTGTATCTGGATTGATCGGACTACAACCGAGGAGATATTCATTGCTGTTCGCAAGACCATCCAAATCCCAATCCGAAGCACCATCCGCCGCATTCGTCGGATTGATCGACGGCATGTAAATGACCTCCCAGCCATCGGGCATGCCGTCGCCATCGGAATCGGTGAGGATTGGGCTAGTTCCCAGCGCAAATTCATTGCTGTTCAAAACGCCATCGCCGTCGGAGTCGAGTGCTCCGTCCAGCGCGTTGGTCGGATTGAGAATCGAAATATAAGTCACTTCCCAGCCGTCCCACATTCCGTCTGCATCCGTATCGACGTTAGTTGGATTGCAGCTATAGAGATACTCATTGCTATTCGCAAGACCGTCATTATCGGAATCTAAAGCACCATCCAACCCATTGGTCGGGCTCAGCGGCGGATTATAAAGTTCCTCCCAGATGTCCGGCATTCCATCGGAATCGCTGTCGAAATCCGTTGGATTTGTGCCTGCGTTAAACTCTTCAAAATTGGTTAGTCCGTCGCTGTCTGTGTCATCGGCGGAATCGTCGAACAACGGATTCAAGCCGTTCGCAACTTCCCAGCCGTCAGGCATGTTGTCGCCGTCCGTGTCCGAGTTGTTCGGATCGGTTCCGTTGCGATACTCTTCAAGGTCGATTAATCCGTCGTTATCATCGTTTTCTGCTCCGTCGCGGAGCAAATCGCCGAAATGATCCAGCTCCCACGAATCGGCCAGTCCGTCGCCGTCGGAATCAAGAAATTCGTAGCAACCCATATCGATCGGAAAGAGCATCACCGGTCGTGGATTCCCGTCCAGGTCGTTGGTTGGACTCAGATACGGAATTCCACCATCAAATGCTGCGGAGTTTGTGGAGGCGAGACGATAGTTGCCCACGCTGACAAATAGCGGGTCGTTTGTCGTGGACTGCATTGCGCCTTCATAGCCGTACTGGATATCGCTGTTCCACACTTCAATATTCCCTGAACGACAGTGGATATTCTGATATTGAAAACGATTCGTTCGGACGCTTTCCTCTATGAGCGCATCGTTTGCGGTGTTCGTCCATAAAATCATATTCAAGAAAAAGGGATTCCCAGCGGAGCTAAGCCCGCCGCCGCGAGTGTTGGAGTGGTTGCTTGCTACGGTGCAATTGACTCCTGTTGGATTACACCCCTCGCCGATGTACATTCCGCCGCCCAAACCGTACGCTTGAACCCATTCGTTATGCCCGCTTAACGTTGGTGCAGGATCATCCGCCCAGGTTTTGTTTTCAACGATTAGGCAGTTTCGAATTAACGGAGAGGAGCCTCGAAGAAGGAGAAGACCCGCGCCATTTTCGTCTTCATCTACAGTGTCGGAGAAGCCAGTTTGCGTGTAGTCGACCAAGCTTGTTCCAACCCAGTCACCGTCTTCGTTGGAATAGTATGTCGGCGCCTGATTCCCGCGAACGATGCAGTTTTCGAAGAGAGCCGCACTGTTGTCCAACATGACTCCGCCGTAACTCGTGGCAAACGTCGAGCGAGTTATGCTCGCCGCAGGATCGTTCACAACAACAAGCGCTCTGCCGATACAATTGGAGACCACGGTATCTCGCACAACCAAGCCGGAACTGGCGACAACGCGGATTCCAATTCCAGAATCGCCAGCCACTCCGTTCCCAATGTTGTAGATTCTGTTGCTAATAATACGCGGCGTGGAGTTGAGCGAATCAATGCCCCATTTCGTTTGCGTAATTTCGCAGTTTTCGATAACCGGAGCAGAACCGTCTGTGCAAATGATTGCGGCCAGTTCGCATTCGTAGATCCTGCAACCCGTGATGGTTGGACTCGACGCTTTGATGGCGATGGCGTCTTCTTGATCGCAATCGCCGTCCGAGCAACAATTCAGAGTGGTTGTTAAGGAAAGATCTTTAATCACCGTATTCGTGGTTTCTCCGCTCGTGATTAAGAACGCCGACCCAGAACCACCGCTATCGATCACCGTTCCAGCACGATCGTTTTTCGAGCGGATCGTCACCGCTTTCCCTCTCAGATTTATGTTGTAATTCCCCGGTCCACGGTATTCTCCAGGAAGAACCAGAATCGTCATTCCGCCTACCGTATTCGTATGATCGATCGCCTCTTGGATGGAATCAAACGGATGATCTTTGGTTCCGTTTTCATCCGGATCGCTGATTAATGGATTCCCCGGCCAAAGGTCGTCGGTCGCGTTGTCATCCACATACATTGGATCGTAAGCTTTAAGCGGATTGGTTCCGAGAGCGGCTTCTTCGCCATCGTTCAAGCCGTCGGAATCTGTATCGGCGACGGTCGGATTGGTTCCAAGTCGATATTCTTCGAGATTTGTTAACCCGTCGTCGTCTGTATTTCCAAGTGCATCCGCCACGTTTGTTGAAAGCTGCGGAGCGTATTTAGCTTCCCAAACATCAGGCATTCCGTCGCCATCGGAGTCGACAAATTTTGCGTCGGGAACCGTTGGATTGGTTCCATTTTGATACTCAAACAGATTAGTTGCATCGTCCCCGTCGGGGTCGGCATCCGCATCCGGCATTGTTGGATCGAGCATAGATGCGTAGAGAGCTTCCCACGCATCGGGGAGTCCGTCGCCGTCTGTATCTGAATTATTCGGAGAGGTTCCTAAATTATGCTCGCTTAAATTGCTTAACCCATCGAAATCAGCATCGCCAAAAGCGTCATTTTCCAGCGGATTCAACTCATGCAAAACCTCCCAGCCGTCCCACATTCCATCGTCGTCGCTATCACTATCGTTCGGATCTGTGCCTCTCGTGTACTCATCCAAATTGTTCAACAAATCGCTATCTGCATCTAAAGCCGCATCGTTCACGAGCGGATTAAAAAAACAGGTCATTTCCCATCCGTCTGGCATGCCGTCCGAGTCGCTATCTGTGTTTACTGGACTGGTTCCTCTGTAATACTCTTGAACATTAAGCACGCCGTCGGAATCTTTATCTTGCGTGGCATCGTTCAGGAGCGGGTTCAGCCCATACGTGACCTCCCAGCCGTCCCACATTCCGTCCTCATCGCTGTCTGGATTGGTCGGATCGGTTCCGTTTAGATATTCCTGCAGGTCGGATAGCCCATCGCCATCCGAGTCCAGCGGAGCGGCCACGGCAACCGAGGCGCCGAGCCACATCCAACTTAGGAAAATTAAAATGATCCATCGATTTCGTTTTGCATCGTTCATGATTTGCTCTCCATCTCAATCCATCTAAAAATATATTTCCAAGGGTTGGAACCCTTGTTTCCAATCCCTGGAAACTACGGTTGCCAGACCTTCACTTTGTAGAACCCTTTGGTTTCCATGTTTTGGTTTGTGAAGACCACTCCACTGCCCGTTCCTACAACATTCGTCCAGTCAACGACCGGTTCCCACTCGCCAGAAACCAGGTTCGTCCGCATCAGCACAGAATACGTTCTTCCGACGACCGTATCCCAGCCCAGCAAAAACGCGGTTCCTGCTGGAGCATCCAGCGGCGTTACGACAAAACGATCGGTCGCGTCGTTCGGATTCGTTCCTGCGACAATTTCATCGGCATCTGAAACACCGTCGCCATCCGTATCAGGATTGCCAGCCCCGTTCACTAAAGGATCCAACCCAAACTCGACCTCCCACCCGTCGGGCATTCCATCCCCGTCGGTGTCTTCATTTTTCGGGTCGGTTCCGAGAATGTACTCCTGCAAATTGGTTAGATCATCACTATCAGGATCCTCCGCCGAATCATCGATCGTGGGATCCAATCCGTGCAAGAGCTCCCACGCATCCGCCATCCCATCCCCATCCTCATCCGTGTTTGCGCGTTGCGGATCTGTGTTATTCTGAAACTCTTGCATGTTGGTAAAACCGTCTCTATCTGGATCAAACCCAGAATCATCCGTTCCAACCACCAAGCCATTCGCGACCTCCCAGGCATCCAAAAGTCCGTCGTTGTCGGCATCTGTATATTCATAGCACCCGGCGTCCGCCGAGAGCGTCCTTGAGTAGAAATCAATATCGTTTGTTGGAGCGTAATAAAAGACTGCGGAATCGAACGCAGAAGAGTTGGTTCCTGCAATATGATAATCCCCGCCACCGACAAACATTGGGTTATTTGTCGTCGAATACAACATACCCGGATGCTCATGTTCGACAACACTGTAAAACACCACAATCGTTCCGTCTTGCTTGTAGAAAGTCGGAGCCGCATCCACAAGATAACGCACCCTCATCTCCGAAACCACCGCCGCGTTCGATGCCGTATTTCCCCAATACACCATATTGAAAAACTGCGGAGAACCCGCAGACGCCACTCCGCCGCCGCGCGTGTTCGCGCTGTTGTTTGCAACCGTGCAGTTGATTCCCGTCGGGCTACAATTTGTACCAATATAAAGCCCGCCGCCAAGACCATACAAAGGCTCTGAAGCTTCATCGGAGAAGGAATAATCCTCCGCCCAAGTCCGATTCTCTGCAATCAAGCAATTCCGAATCAACGGAGAAGAACCCCGCAACAAAAGAATGCCCGCGCCATTTTCGTCTTCCATTTGCAGATCAAACGCATTCGTATTCCCAAGCGGGAACAGCGCCTGAACGCGAACAGTGGATCCATTTAAGGAGTAATAATTAAACGTCTCGTTCCCTCGGATTTCGCATCGCTCGATCAACTGCGCGCTTCCGTCCAGCGTCAGCCCGCCCGCATTCGATTCAATTTTGCAATCGATCAACTCAAACAACGGATCATTCACAACCACCACGCCGCGCCCCGCACAATTCGAGACGATCGTGTTTTTCAAAACGCTCCCTGCGCCGCCGCTCACAAAAACGCCATTCACAGAACAATCATGAATTGACGTTCCCTGAACCTGAAGCGTCGAATTTTGCGAGCGAATCCCCGTACCCGTCAGCGACTGCATTTGATTGCTAACAATCGTAGCCGTCGAATCCACCAGCACGATTCCATTCGACACTGAACTCATGAAGCAATGTCCAATGATTGGAAACGCGCCAGCGGAACAAGAAATCGCCGCTTGTGCACAATTCGAAATGGACAAATCCATCAGATGCGGACCCGCGCCAGAAATAACCACAGCATCGTCTGCTAAGCAACCCACAATCGTGAAGCCGCTTACAACGGTTGTATTTGTTTCCCCGTCGGAGAAAACAAACCCCGAGCCAGTCGACATGGTGTTAATCATCGTTGACGCAGAACCATTCCGAGAACGAACCGTGATCGCCTTTCCGCGTGTTGTGATCGAATGGTTTCCTGTCCCCAAATAGGTTCCATCCTCAACAAGAATCGTCATTCCATCGACAAGATTCGTCGAATCAACCCCCTTCTGAATGGAGTCGTACGCATTAGAAATGCTTCCATTTTCATTCGGAGAACTCGCTTGCGGAAGCCCTGGAAAAGGATCATTCGGACCATTATCATCCACAAAAATCGGATCGATCGCATTCGCAGGATTGGTTCCAAGCGCCGCCTCTTCGTCATTCGTTAGACCGTCGCCATCTACATCTTCCGTGCCCAACGAAGGAATCGTTGGATCAGAGCCGTTTTCGATTTCCCATCCGTCCCAAAAGCCGTCGCCATCGGTGTCAGATTCATCTGGATTGGTGCTATAAAGATTATCGATACCGTTCGTGGTCGTTTCGTACGTATCGCTTAATCCGTCGCCATCGGTGTCAATGGCGGATTGGTTGAATATGTATTCATAAGCACCAAGGTCGTAAAGCTCGGTGGCATCGTTGTCTCCGTCCTGAGGTCGGAGTACGCCGTCGAGGTCGTTCGACGGAGCCATTATTGGGCTTCCGAGATCTACGCCTGGAGAATTTGCTGTTAAACGATAATTTTCCACGCTCACAAAAGCCGGATCGTTCGTTACAATAATGGAAAGAGAAAACAGATTTGTGTCGCTGTAATATGGATACCAGATGTTTCCGCGCCAGATTGTGACATGCCCAGATCGGCAATGTATCCCCTGAAAAGCATCGTGCTGAGAATCAAACGATTCACCCGAATAAGTGGTTAGTTTATCTTCATCCACATACAAATTATAGGCGACATTTCCCCAAGAAATCAGGTTGCGCATGAACAGTTGCTCGTGATTGGATGCGCCGCCGCCACGAGTCATGGAAATGTTATCAACCAACGTCATGTTGATGTTCGAAACCAAACAGTCCGCTCCGACATAGAGCCCGCCGCCCAACCCATAATCTGGACCGCGCAGCTCAGGTGTCCCCAGACCACCATCATCCGCCGTGGCCCAATTTGGGTCGACCGCCCAGGTTCGATTTCCTGCAACCAGCATGTTTTTCATCATCACCGTCGAGCCGTCGGTCAGCAATATTCCAGCGCCATTTTCATTGGGATGGACTTCGTCCCCTACCCCTTCGCTCGTGATCGGCACCGGCGCCAACCATTTGTACACGGTTCCGTTAATGTTGTAGTAATTTGGTGCCTGATTGTTCTGAATAATACAATTGGACAGCTCGGCATTCACACCACTAAAACGAATCCCGCCTCTGCATCCCTGAATGGTTGATCCAGAAAAATTCACCTGCTGATCTGCAATAACAAACAGCCCGCGTCCCGCACAACTTTCGACTCGCGTATCGCGAATCGTTAAGCCGTCACTATTTTTGGCATATATGCCGTTCCCAAAATATTCATCATTTAAAACATCCGCCGCACTCATTGGGAAATACGTCTTAACAAAACAATCACTCACGGTGTTGCTGACGATCAAAGGAGCTGCCCCTGAATCGATCCAAAAACCGTTTCGTGCATCCCCAACAACACAGTTCAGGAACTGCGGCTGACTCGAACCAGAACATTGAACCGCATTGCCGCCTGTTTCCTGAATAACACAATCCGTAAAGAGCGGGCTGGCGTTCGTGATCGACACGATCGGAATTTCATCACAATCGCCATCCGAACTATCACACTGATTTCCTTTAATGGTGAGTCCCATCAAGACAGTATTCGTAGTTTCACCACTATCAAAAACAAAGGTTACTCCTGCGCCCAAGCTACCGATCGTCGTTGCTTCGCGACCATTCCACGAACGAATGGTGATCGCCTTTCCGCCCGTGTTGATGTTGTAGTTTCCTAGTCCGTTATAATGACCGTCGTTCACAAGAATGGTCATTCCATCAACCAAATTGACATTAGTAACCGCTTCAACCAGCGCATCAAATGGATGGAGAATCGAGCCGTCTTCATCGGGGTCGCTCATTTCAGGATCCCCAGGCCATCCGTCATTGAGAGTGGTGTCACCAGGTCCATTATCGTCAACATGAATAGGGTCGAACGAATTATAGGACTGCGTTCCGAGCGCATCTTCATCGCCATTGATGAGCCCGTCACCGTCGCTATCGTCAGTGGGAAGAGCCGGCGTGATCGGGGTGGAATTTGCACCCTGCTCCAGCTCCCAGTCATCTGGCAAGCCGTCGCTGTCGGTATCCACGTTGTTCGGATTTGTGATGTAGAGATTGGTAATTGCGGCGTTGGTTGTGATTTCGTAATAATCGTTAACACCATCGCCATCGCTATCCGCTTTACGAGGATCGGTGGCGCCAGGAACACCATTCGTGGAGAACCAGAAGGACGCAGGTGCTCCAGTTACGGACGTGTAAACCGTTTGCCACGCCGTTGTAGAAATCAAACTATACTCTTGAATATTGGAAAGCTTATCCAAATCCGGATCATCATATGCGCCATAAGGCGAGTTCGTGCTAACGGGATTCAAGCTATTGCTAACCTCCCAGCCATCGGGCAAACCATCGGAATCGCTGTCCGGATTACGCGGATCGGATTCCAAATTGTACTCCGCCAAATTGGTGAGATCATCGCTATCAGCATCAAGCTCGGCATCAGCAGGATCGAGCGGGTCAAACAAGCGAACCACTTCCCAACCATCTGGCATTTCATCGCCGTCGGTATCGGAATTCTTTGGATTCGTTTCTTCATTGTACTCCTCGAGATTAGTTAGACCGTCGTCATCAGGATCGAGTGCTTTATCGTCGGTTAAAGGATCAAGACCGTTATCAACTTCCCACCCGTCCGGCATGCCATCGGAATCGGTGTCGGAACGCTGCGGATCAGTTCCTCTATCGTACTCATCTACATTTTTGAGTCCATCCGAGTCTTTGTCGTCGTCGCTATCATCAACCAGATAATTCAAGTCATTACTCTTTTCCCATCCATCGAGCATTCCATCGCCATCGGTATCAAGCGAGTCTGGATCGTACACATATTCGTAAGCACCAAAATCATATCGCGAATCGCCGTCGTCATCTCCATCAAGCGGACGCGCAATCCCGTCAAGGTCATTCGTCGGAGCAGCGGCGGGTGAGCCGATGTCGATACATGGAGAATGAATCGTTAACCGATAATCGCCATCGCCAGCAAACAGCGGATCGTTTGTGTTGGACAACCGTGCCGTCGAATAACCAAATTCAATATTGCTGTAACGAATATCGATGCTTCCAGATTGGCAGTGTAAGTTTGGATGTTTATCTGAAGATGTCTCCCGAGCCCCTTCTTTAATCGTGGCGTCTGACGAGGTGTTTCCCCAAAAGATCATGTTGCGCAGGAAAGCACTATGATGAGAACTAAGCCCGCCGCCGAGCGTGTTCGCGTGATTATTTGCAACCGTACAGTTCACCCCCGTCGGGGAGCAGTTTTCGCCGATGTAAAGTCCGCCGCCGAGACCATAGTCAGGAAGACTCTTTTCTGCCGAATAGTTTGGATCGTCCGCCCATGTGCGATTATTCGCAATAAGGTTGTTCATCAGCAACGGCGAACTTCCATTCAACAGAAGAATTCCACCTCCATTTTCATCGTTATCCGTTTTGTCTTCGACACCTATAGCTTCCAGATCAAACAACCGTCGAACAATAAAGACGGTGCTATCAACGGTGTAATAATCAGGGGCTTCATTATTTTGAATCACACACCGTTCAATACGCGGACTACTAGCATCGCAGGTCAAACCTCCGCTACTATTCAAAAGCCTTGCGTCCTCAACAACCGCATTGATGCTATCTTTAATATGAATAGCTCGACCATTACAATTGCTGATGACCGTGTCTCCAACATAAAGACCGTCACTTCCGTCGACATAAAGACCGATGCCGTTATTTCCAGCCAACGCATGCCCAATCGTCGAGATCGAACAGCCTTCGATTTGAGGGGTGGAGCTCTCTTTGCACCAGATTCCGTTGCGAACGTTATGAACAGTGCTACTAATAATCACGGGGCTAGAGCCTGACTCACAGAAAATTCCGTCCAGCTGGCAATCGAAGATTGCGCAATTCTCAATTCTGGGGCTTGCGTTTGTTAAAACAATCCCATGTTCAGAATCACAATCACCATCGGTGCAATCATTCAAGGTCACAGTGATGCCCAGCCCCATCAGAACCGTATTTGTCGTTTCACCGCTTTTCATCACAAAAACAGAACCTTGCCCCAAACTACTCACTGTCGTGACGTCCGCCCCATGCCAAGACCGAATCGTGATGGCTTTGCCTTTCGGATCAATATTGTAGTTCCCTTCTCCGTCATAGAAACCATTAGCCACAAGAATTGTCGCTCCATCCGACGCGACATTGATCGCCTCTTGAATCGAATCGAACGCATTAGAAAACGTTCCGTCCTCAACGGATGGGCCAAACCCGTTTGGATCACCGATATAAAAGCCGGTATCGCTAGGCCAACGATCGTTCGGTCCATCATCGTCCACAAAAATTGGGTCGCTGGAGTCGGCCGGGTTCGTCCCTAACGCTTCTTCCTCGCCATTGGTGAGACCATCCGTGTCGCTATCTTCGTTTGCTGGGGCGGAATTGGTTGGTGATGAATTTTCACCCAGCTCCCAATCGTCTGGCAAACCATCCCCGTCGGTGTCCGCGTTGTTCGGATTTGTGAGGTGTAAATTGTCTGTTGCGTTGGTTGTGATTTCGAAGAAATCGCTGAGACCGTCACCGTCGCTATCAATACTCTGCGGATCAGTCGAACCAGGCATTCCGAACGAGAAATTATTTGTCGACCCAGAAACATTCATCCAAACAGTGAGCCATAGGCTGTTCGATGCGAGATTATATTCATAGAGATTAAGCAACAAATCTGAATCCGCATCGCTCAAAGCATCGTTGGTTAAAGGATTAAGACCGTTTTCAAATTCCCACCCGTCGGGCATGCCGTCGGAATCGGTGTCGGAACTCTGCGGATCAGTTCCTAAATTGTACTCCGCTAGATTTGAAAGACCGTCGCCATCGGCATCAAGCACAGCGTCGGTCGCGGTGGTCGGATTAAAACCTTTGCCCACTTCCCACCCATCAAACAGACCATCTCCGTCGGTGTCGGCTTTTAGCGGATCGGTTACATAGCCGTTTGTCCCGTCGATTTCGTCTTTATCGTTAATACCGTCGCCGTCCGTGTCGGCTGTGCGCGGGTCGGTGTTGTGTTTTCGAACTTCATCGGTTCCGTCGATGAGTCCGTCGGCATCTTGATCCGCATTCCTTGGATCAAGTTTGGCGAGATATTCACCCCAGTTGCTAATTCCGTCGGAATCTGGGTCACCTGCAGCTCCTTGCGAGAGGCTCCCGAAATGGAGAAGCTCCCAGGTGTCGAGCAAGCCATCAGAGTCGGAGTCAGGAAGAAGTGCAAAAATCTCCAGTCCGGCATCGGTTACGACATATGTATAGGTGTCGCCGACATACACGCCGTTGGCCGACGAAGCGGTATCGATTTGATAGCTCCCGGCGGTATTGGCAGGCACGCTGGCATCGAATATAACGAGTCCGTTTGCACCATCTGCGACATAAATATCGTTGTCTTTCACAAATAAGCCGTTTGCCGGACCCTCTGTTTCGCAGGTTTTGATCGTTGTGCCGTTTTGCATGCTGGCATCATTCATTAGATTGATTTGCCCATAATATGCGGCGACAACAAACTGATCGTTTCCGTGAATCGTTTTCACAGATTTTCCGTGATATCCGACAGATTCCACAAACTCAATACTTGCTGGATTACTGATATTTGCCCGCATCACATTTGCCTTCATTCCAACATAAGCCGAGTTGCCTCGAACAAAAACATCGTAAACCGTATCACCTGCATGCTCATTTTCAACTTCTGTAAGATTCGACGGTGTAGAAATATCGACAACTTTGAGATAATCACCATACCCCGTCGCCACATACGCATAATTGCCCTGAATCGAAATTCCAGAAGCACTTCCTCCAAGAGAAAGGATTCCAACTTGCATCGGATTTTTAGGCGTGGAAATATTCACAACAACAAGCCCAGCTTTTCCATACGCCACATAAGCATATCCATTCTTGACCGCCACATCTTCAGCCAAACCCGTGACATTAGTGTGCGACGCGATAACCTTCGGCTTTTCATGATCGGAAAGATCGACTACAACCAAGCCGGCTTCTCCTGCGGCGACATAGGCGTAATCGCCATCCACTGCAACGTTTTTTCCGCCGTTCGAAAATGACACTTCACCAATTCCAGATAAAGGAGCATAGGAGCGCGGCTTCGAATTTGGATCAAACCCGTATGTAACTTCCCATCCATCAACGAGACTATCACCATCGGTGTCACCATTTTTCGGATCACATTCGTTGCGATATTCATCCAGATTGCTTAAATGATCGTTATCACCATCAAGATCTTTATCACCAGCGGTTTCAGAGCCGAAATGCTCCATCTCCCAATCGTTGGGTAATCCATCGCCATCCGAATCAACCTCAGCAAACATCGCTTCAACATTTAAACGGCCTCCAGAACCCGTTTTTCTCGCCAAAGCAACAACGGAATCTACAGAATCCAAAACAGCCTTTTTCAAATCCAACGGCGACAACGCCGGATACTTATTCAAAAGAAGCGCAGCAGCGCCGGCAACATGCGGTGTCGCCATAGATGTTCCCTGCGCTACCCCATAACCGCCTGGGATTGTGCTTAATATATTTACCCCCGGAGCCGCTAGGTCTACCGACATCTGACCATAGTTAGAAAAATCTGCCAACGCATCACTCTCGTCCGACGCCGCAACAGAAATAATATTCGGAACTTCATAGCTCGCCGGATAAACTGGGGTCGTATCATTATCATCACCGAGCGAATCTTCTCCGCCATTTCCAGCCGCCGCAACAAACAAAACCCCGTTGCTGTTCGCATAAGTCAACGCATCTAATTCTGTTTGAGAAAAGGCAAATCCTCCGTAAGAGGCAGAAATGATATCTGCACCATTGTCCACCGCATAATAAACAGCATCCACGGCATCCGAATCCGTAATATCCCCTTCTGCACTCGCCGCCTTGATTGCCATTAAGCGAACCGACCAGCAGACCCCTGCAACGCCGTTGGAATTATCACCAACCGCGCCGATGGTTCCCGCACAATGTGTTCCATGAAAATGATCATCATCGGGCGTTTCATCATTATTAACAAAATCCCACCCCGTTACATCATCCAGATATCCATTTCCATCGTCATCCACGCCGATGGTTCCAGAATCCTCCGCCTCATTTTTCCAAAGATTGGAAAGAAGATCCGGATGATCCAGATCGATTCCTGTATCAATGACGGCGACAATTACATTATTGCTCCCAGTTGAATGGTCCCACGCTTCTGGCGCCTTCACCTTTGCCATACCCCATAGCTCGCCAAAACGTGCGTCGTTCGGCGTTGCGCTGATATAAGAAAAATAGTCCGGCTCCACGTATGTCAAAATCTCAGTCTCGGAAGAAAAAACAGAAATTGCATTCGGAACCCCGTCTAGTGTCGGTGTTTTTAGCGCGACGATGTAGCTACCCGATTGAGCCAAAGATCGCACGATCGAGAAACCGTACGGCGCAAGCAACGCCTTCAAATCGGCCTCCGTCTTTCCGGACTGCAACTTCACCAACACATGATCTGCCACCATTTCAGTTCTCGTGGAAATCGAAAAGTCATCTTCCCCTTCATTTTTCTGAAGAGTTTCTTCCACACGTCGGAAAGGATATTTCCCATTCGTTTTAACGAGCAACTCGCGGAGTTTCCGACCCTTGGAAATTTCCTTAACGCGTTGATCGAGCACCTGCGCCTCATCGAACGGCTGAAAGCGATCAGTAGGCGAAGACTCAACAACAACAGACTCTTCGACCGCTGCCGACGGTTTTTGAGACGCCGCCATTCCGGGTTGCACCAAATCTGAAGCTTCCTTTTCCAATCCCTGGAAAACCGACGAGGCGATCGGCTGAGCATTTTTCCAACCCTTGGGAAAATGCATTAAACACAACCCAGCTAGGAGCAGAAACCCTACAGCAACAAAAATAATATTTTTCATCTTCATATTCTTTGACCCCATTCGTGTAATTTCGTGAGATTCGCGATCAAAGATCGACCCTATCTCTCTTTTAGTTTTTGCTTGGAACAGAAGGTTGCTTAACCAAAACGTTCGTTGACAGACCCACGGAAGGAATCACCTCTTCCGCTGGCTCCTCTTCTACTGCTTCCTCGTCGCTAGCCTCTTCTTCATCTTCCTGAACGACTAAGGTTACATTTGTCGAAACGTTCGTTGCCACCCCAATGGAAGGAATCACTTCAGCAACTATCTCCACTTCTTCACCAGATTCATCTGGTTTTTCTTCTGGTTCTTCTTCCGCAAATTCCTCGACGAGAGCTGCTTCTTCAGCCGCTGCCTCCTTTGCTTTTTTTGCCGCTTCCTTTTCGGCTTCCTTTTCTTCGATCAGCTTGCGATTTGCCTCACGCAACCGTTCCAACTCTTCTTCCAACTCATATTTTTCCTTGGTTTCAAAAACAACCAATTCTTCCCGACTGACCTGTCGCGATGCGGCATTCCGGATTTGGTAACGCTGCACGAGGCGAGCGTCTTCCGGCAAACCTGTTTCCATATCAATAGAAGACGGATTCGCAATGCCAACAGTGACGAAAATGATGGTTTCGTTCTGCTCCTTAATATCCTGCTCATAGGAGAAAAAACGCCCGAGAAACGGAAGATCGCCTAGCAATGGTATTTTGCTTTTAGTGGTGCTATCCGTAACCTGCGTAAGTCCACCAATCGCAGCCGTTTGCCCGCTTTCCAAACTAAACACTGTATCGATTGTTTTCACAGTTTTTCCATAGTATGGAATTCCTTCCGAAGATCTGAAATCAGGCGTTATATCCAAACGCTCTAACTTGGGCACAATCTTCAAGGTGATATTATCCGCTGTATTAATCGTTGGAGTTACGTCCACAGAAACGCCATCTCGATACTCACCCACTTGCTTTATTACGACCTTACTTTGCGTGTCATTTACAGGCACTAGCTCCGTTTCATACCTTGGTTTTACCTTTCCAATATGAATGGAAGCCTTTTCTTCGTTGGCGACAATGATTTTTGGATTGGATACAATATCAACCCCGTCCCGTCGCTCTAACGCGCTTAAAACCAATTGAAAGTCAGCGGCGGACAGGGTCGCTCCAAGCGTACGGGTAACCGTGCTTGCATCCAAGGATCCACTACCAACGATGGCATCGTTGATAACTTCCGTTAAGTTGTCCGAAAAGTTTTTCGTTGAATTTTCGGATGATGCAGTAGGAGTAATTCCATAAATCCGACCATTTGCAGGCAACCCCCCTGGACGCTGAGCATAATCAACACCGTTATCCCATTCAAAGTTTCCAGGATTATTCTCATCAGAAACCCACGTCTGATCAGGAGCTTCTTCCAACCTTTCATAAGACTTGCCCGCAATATCGTTGTAATTGTTTACGGCAGAATTATTATCAATCGTACCACGCGTAGTATAGTTACCCTTATCCTGATCCGTCATGCTCCGATTAAAATTATCCTGCCTGCTGTCACCATAGGCATAATCCCCGCCAATCCCATTCACGCCGACGCCATAGGACTGTAGAACCTGCCAGTTGATTCCAAGATCCTTCCGAGCCGTATCGGTCAGCTCCATAAACTTGGCTTCGATGAAGACCTGCTGGCGCGGGAGATCGATCTGCTCGATCAGCGCCTCTATGTTTCGGAGATTTTTCGCGAAGGTTTGCGCCATCACGACATTACGTTCTGGGAAGGAGGAATACGTGCCAGAGGCTCCAACCATCTGCGCCAATAGGTTTGTTACACTGGATGCCGATGCGTAATTGAGCTTGAAAATCTTCATTTCCATCGGCTCAGGCGCACCAGGTGTTTTCGTGCGAACGGAATAGATTTCTGACCCTACAATCTTTTCGTAGAGCTCCAGATCCTGCGACTCCAGGATTGCTTCAAGCGCTGGTTTCCATTCGACGTTGCTCAAATTCACATCGATCGTCCGGTCGACCTTCGTATCGGATGAGAGATTTGGTACAATGATGTTTGCATTAGAGAGTTGTCCAAATACCTCAATAACATCCTCTAACTCTGCGTTTTTCATCAATAAAGAAACCCGATCGTCGTCGATGCGCTCTTCGTCTTCAAAATTGTCATCCACGCTTATCTCGTCGATTTCGACCTCAGGCACTGGATCCGGCAAAGACTCTGGGAGATCCACAGGCTCTACAGGTTCCGAGTTTGACGGAACCACAGGCTCCGGCTCCAACACAGGTTCAGGTTCCAACACA